>NZ_MWQY01000013.1 GCF_002087085.1 Marispirochaeta aestuarii
GCTAGGGTAAAACCGCTGGCGGAGTTCATTTCTATTCGGAATCGCTCACTTTAGGTAAAACCATAAAGCAGAATTTAAACATAAAGAAGTTCTTCGGAACATCCAGAAATGCTGTGATGACTCAGATATGGATCGCATTGATTGCATTCTTGTTGCTCCAACAATTGAAAATGCTGTCTACCAGAACATGGACTCATTTTTCGCTTATGAAATTGATTCCGACTATTCTGAACTCCCGAAAAGATATATGGACTATTCTTAATAAACCACCACCAAAGGGTAGAGTAACAAAATCTGTCAATCTTCAGATGGTGATGTTATGATTGTTTTGGACAGCTATGATGTGAGAGATATCTATTATGATTGGGACGCGCCATATAACGAGGACATTGGAGACCGAACAGATACTGGAGACTGGCCGGCATGGTTTACTGATACAACAATTCAGGGCAACGGAGAAACCCAGCGAGACAACATAATGAACGCTGTTTACACCACAGCAAACAAGAATGCGACGTATACGGCTATCGCCGATCCAGGTGGGGAGAATGACATCATAATGTTCAAGTCCTGTTATCCGTTAAGCGAAGTCGGTTCAAGTATTGACGATGAGAAGGCTATATACAATGAGATATTGAGCTACTTTGAGCTAAGACAGGATAAACTGTTCATACTCGTAACTCCTCCCGGAGAGACTGTAGTTTCAAGCTATGTACTTACTCGTGAACTGTGTGAATGGCTGGTGGACGAAGAGAATGGCTGGCTCTCAGGTTACTCTGGAAATAACGTTGGTGTATTCGATTTCTACTGTGTCCTCTCGGAAACGGGTTCCCATCATACCATTGAGGATGGAGAGCTGGTCTACACCTACGCACCTGACTACGATGGAACATCGCCGTATCATGACGGAAATAATCATCCTAACAGCACAGGGAACCAGAAATCGACTGACGAGTTTGTTCCTCTGCTGAACTACTATTACAACAGATGGAAATGTAATTAGTTTGGAAAAATAAAAGGCGGCCCGGAATTAAATCAAAAAATGTTAAGCGATGTATCGTTGGCGTTGTGTTCTTTTTTTTCACTCTCCAACTCTTCACCGATACCTCCGAACTCTCCCTTGGAGCTGGCATCAGCATTGACGTAGCTCCTTACGGTATCGAACAGACATTCATTACTATCTATTCAACCTATAGGCCGGGGAATGCTCCCTGGTTAATGGCAAAAGCATCTTTTTCGTTTAACCGTTCTGCAGTAATTGCAGGATTTCCTCTCTGCCTGATTGTTCCTCTGAGTAATGGTGATGACAATCCGGGCTTGGAAGCCTGGATGGGTGGGGGATTTGAATACTTCCACAGCCGGGAACTATCTGCCTTTTTACCTCTATTATCCGCTGGAGGCAGGCTGATGCTCAGAAACGTTTTTTTCGATATACTTGTAGAATCTGTATTCCGGACAGATAAAAATGACATCGATTCAAGCATCGGGTTTTCCGCAGGATATCTTCTCAGTTTTTAATTCCAAAATGAATTACACTGAGATACACTATACCTATTCGGCTGGTGTAAACCGGATCCAGTCAATCTGATAAATACACTCCACATCCGCTTCCGGTGGACCATTGATCCAGTTTTCCTTGCTCCAGACGTTGAGCTTTAACTGGTAGGGTTCAGTGATGTTTATATCACCTTCACTATACGTATAGGTTCGAAGAGTAATATCATCGACAAACCAACGGATAAACTCAGGAGTAATTTCAAATCCCCAAGTGTGAAAATCATCGGATGGATTGAAATCAAGGGCAATGTCCGGTACTGACTCATAACTGTTATATCCCTCTGCGTGTACTGCATAATGCACTCTTCCAAAATCTTCTGCGAATGTATAGGTCAAGAATTCGATGTCGATTTCCTGTTTGGTTCCATCACTGGTTGAAGAAGAAGTACTCATATCGTCCCAGTCAATTGTGAAGAAAGAGTTGAGAACACCAGGAACGGAGGAAGGTTTAAGACTAGCCTCCCAGGTTCCGTAGAGGTATTCCTCTCTGGTTTGCAGTGCAGCATTCAAGTACCCATCTACGCTGTCATTGATGAATATCATATTGAGCTTGCCATCCTCAACAAAACACCGATCATAACCGGTTTGGCCACCATGTTCACTCCAAGTGGCGACCTGCCATACTGAAGTGTCCAGGGTGTCAAAGGTTTCTAAGAATACATTTGGATTAGATTCTCCCTCATTTTCTTCCTCAGCTTCGTCTTGTTCTGTAAGCTGTTCATTCTCATCTACAGCATCAACTGGAAGGTCAAGTGCACATCCAATAGTTCCAATCGAAACGATTAATATAATCGTAGCAATGAGGAGTAATGTATGTTTAGTCATACTACCACCTTGATATAAAAGATATTAATACAAAGCAAAAAGTATGCCAGAATGAATTATTTTAGGAAAGAAAATATAATTCTTAACAATATAAGTATTTATCTATCAAACAATCTTTTTCAAATATAAATATGTGCACAAAATCATACATATTTATTATTGTATCCATTTATAATAGTCCAATAAATCCATTTTCGCGCATTTCAATGCCATGTAGTTCGCTTTGGCACAGACAGGATGTTGGGATACCTATTGCATTGCGGCTGGATTTGTTCTAATATCTTCCCCCATACAAGCCATTTCAAGGTAATGAGGAAGAAGATGCCAACCTATGATTATGAGTGCCAGTCCTGCGGACACGTTTTTGAGTATTTTCAGAGCATGTCCGACGACCCCCTCAAGGAATGTCCAAAGTGCGGCAAAGAGGTAAAACGCCTTATCGGCGGCGGCATGGGCATAATCTTCAAGGGGAGCGGTTTCTATGTTACCGATAACCGCTCGGGTTCCAGCGGCTCCGGGGGCGGGGCTAAAAAGTCCTCGTCCGGCGGCGGAGACTCAAAGTCTTCCGATCCTTCGTCGGCCGGAAGCCCCGCCGGGGATAAAAAAAGCGGTAACAGCAAGGAGAGCGCCTGATTCACCATCGGGCGCTTTTTTTTTTGCTCTTTTGCTTCCTGCCCGCTATTCGTTCTCCGGGTACGGCGGAATGTAAATCCGCTCACTCTCCTCATAGGCTTCGGTCAGCTCGTTTTCAAGTCCTGCCTGCCGGTATATCCCCAGGATTTTGCTGAAATTCGGCGATGTCAGGGGGTGTTTCGGCGAGAATATTGTGCAGCAGTCCTCGTAGGGCAGTATGGAGGTCTCATAGGTTCCGATTCTCTCTGCCGTGCGGATAATCTCTTCCTTGTCCATGCCGATAAGGGGCCGGAACACAGGGTAATCCGTTACGCTCCCGGTAAAGCGCATGCTGCCTGCTGTCTGGCTGGCAACCTGGCTCAAGGCCTCACCGCTTACAAGGGCGCCGGCTCCACGCTCTTCCGCGGCCATATGGGCTACCTGCATCATTCCCGCCCGCATTATCAGGGTAACCGCCTCCTTGGGGACCCTCTCCTTTATTTTAAGCTGAGTTTTCGTAAAGGGTACCACAAAAAGGTTCATTCCCCCATTCCAGGGGGCCAGGATGCGGGCCAGCTGCACAACCTTTTCCTTTGCCTCGTCGGAGGTGTAGGGGTAGGCATGAAAATAGACAGCATCCAGCTTTAATCCCCGCTTGGCCATCATCCAGCCAGCCACGGGTGAGTCGATTCCCCCGGAAAGGAGCAGTATTCCCTTGCCGGCGCAGCTTACAGGGAGTCCCCCGGGTCCCGCGGACTGGGGACCCCAGATGTACACCTTGTCCCGGACCTCGATCTGAAGGGATACATCCGGATTCTTAACATCCACCGTCAATCCGGGTATGTCACGGGTAAGCCTGTCTCCGAGCTCCACGGCAATCTGGTAGGAGTTCAGAGGAAAACTCTTGTCTGTCCGTTTGGCGTTTATCTTGAAGCTGAGTGTTCCCGAGGCCGAAGCCCTTACTTCTTTCTGTAAAAGCTCTGCCGCGGTAGCCCTGATTGCTTCCATATCCTTTTCGCTGACACGAACCCGGGCAAAGGCGACGATACCGAAGGTTGATGCAAGTACCTCCTCAGCAACCGCCGGATTGCCGGAAAACAATTCCAGAAAAAAGCGTCCCCGTCCGCCGGTAACCCGTGCCTCAAGTCCTTTAAGGCGGCGCTTTATGTTTTCCTTGAGCTGCTGTTCGAACATCCTGCGGTTGTTGCCCTTGAGTCCGATTTCTCCAACCCGGATCAGGTAGTGGGCAGTTAGCTCCCTGTTCATCCCAGCTGCTCCTTGATGGTTCCGATTTCCCTTGTGGCTGTTTCTACAAAGGCTTCGATTTCTTCATCCCGTGTCGCCGGACCCAGAGAAATCCGAATTGAGGATTCGGCAGCCTGCGGGCTGACTCCAAGGACCTTCAATACCCGGTTGATCTTCTCTTTTTTCCGTCCCCTGTCTGCGCTGCTGGAACAGGCCGATCCGGTGGATACGGCGTAGCCGCAGTCGCTTAAGACTCGCTGCAGTACCTCTCCCGGTACGGGAGGAAAGGAGCACTTCAATATAAAAGGCGATATATGCGAATCTGTGCCCGCAGCCTGTTCAGGAATAAAAAGTACTCCTGGTATTTCCGAAAGCCCCTCCATAAGACGGGTCTTTTGTCGGCGGGCCTGTTCCCGATGCTCCTCTATTAAGGGAAGGCGTTTTTCCATGACCCTGGCAAGGGCCGCTATTCCGGGAAGGTTTTCCGTCCCGGGGCGGACGCCTTTCTCCTGTCCGCCACCTTTAAAAAGTCCCTGAATGGGGCGTCTCAGGTAAAGTATACCGATGCCCCTGGGGGCGCCTATTTTATGGCCGGAAAAAGAGGCCGAATCCACCCCCAGATCTTCAAGATCGATCTTCTCTTTTCCCAGGGCCTGAACGGCGTCGGTATGAATATGGGGCGGTTTTTTCCCCCCGCGGGCATCCCGTAAGGCTGCGGCAATGCTTTTTACGTCCTGGACAATTCCTGTCTCATTGTTAAGGAGCATTATGCTTATAAGCTCTGTTTCAGAGCTAAAAGCGTGCAGGGCCACATCCGGACTGATGCGTCCGTCCTTTCCCGGTTTTACCTCGTGTACCGGATAGCCGAGTTCGGAATAGACTCTGGCCGTTTCCCATACCGAGGGGTGTTCCGTGGCGCCAATCAGAATCGATCCCTTCCTTACGCTTAATAGGAGCTGGGAAAAAACGATGGAGGTCGACTCGCTTCCTCCTGAGGTAAAATAAATCTGCTCCGGTTTGCAGTTCAGCAGTTCTGCGATTCTTTTTCGGGATTCAGCGAGGAGTTCCGCGGCTTTTTTCCCGTAAGAATGCAGGGATGAGGGGTTTCCGAAGTATTCCAGGGCCACCTGCCGCGCGTAATCCAATGCATCCGGATCTGGTGGGGCGGTGGCTGCCCAGTCCAGGTAAGTAGAAATCATTCTGCCATAATAAGAATTAGCCCATTATTACTCAAGGGCACAGAAATGTTACGGATTATGGAATCGTTATATATGAAATCAATACTTGATTTTGATTCCCTTCTAGGTGTACAGTTGCCTAACATGAATCAAGCAACCTGTTGTCCAGATTCTCTGATTGAGTCCTATGCCGAACGTCTCAAGGTCTGCGGGCATCCGGTACGGCTGAAGATACTCTGTCTTATAGAAAAAGAGAACGCCTGCGTAAGCGAACTCTGGCAGTGTCTTCAACAGTCCCAGCCGGTTATCTCCCAGCATCTCGCGGTGCTGAAAAACAAGGGGATAGTCAGCTCCGCCGTCGACGGTAATCGGCGGATCTATTCAATCAGCGATGATTTTGTAAAGGCTATTATTAAGAGTTTTCCCCATCAGGTGTAGGGTGGATCGATCTTTTACCCTTGGTCTTCGCAGAACTCGGGTCCGGTCTTTCGACTCCGGGAGTATCGATCCGGATAATCTGCCTTCGAGTAGGGCAGCACTCTGGGTCTGCGACGAGGCAACCCGACAGTTCCTCCCTTCCGGGGCTGATCCTGTGCTTGTGCTTTCCCGGGGGGAGGCCGCCAAGAACTGGGACTCTGTGTTAAAGATCATCGATGCCGCTCTTTCCGTACCCCTCGGCCGGGATGATCTGGTCATCGCCCTGGGCGGCGGTGTCGTCTGTGATACCGCGGCTTTCGCAGCTTCCATCTACATGCGGGGTTGCGGACTGGTTCTGATTCCTTCCACCCTTCTTTCCATGATCGATGCCTCCCTGGGCGGAAAAACCGGTATCGATTACGGCACTTACAAGAATATAATAGGCAGCTTCTATCCCGCCGGTGAAATCCTCATCTATCCATTCCTGCTCAAGAGCCTTCCGGAATCCGAGTATCTCTCCGGCCTGGCGGAGGTGTTAAAGCACGCCCTTCTGGAAGACAGCGATCTGTTTTCAGACCTCTCTGCCCGGAAGAGTGATGTGCTGTCACGGGACGTTCGGGTGTTGAACGATCTTATTCCCCGTTCCCTGGCGGTTAAGGGCAGAATCGTCGAGGCGGATCCCACCGAAGAGGGTATCCGGGCGCAGTTGAATCTGGGACACACCTTTGGTCATGCTCTGGAGAGTCTTCTGGGTCTGGGGGTCCTGCCCCACGGTCATGCCGTCGCCTGGGGGATCGCTCGGGCAATGGAGGCCGGAGTGTCTCTGGGAGCGACGGATCCTGACTACGCTGCGGAAGTAAAGAAGTTTTTCACATCCTACGGTTACGATCTTGGCTACCGTATTCCCGACCTTGGCGTCTACCTGGATGTCCTCGAGCGGGACAAGAAGCGGAAAAACGGGGAGGTCCATTTTGTCCTTCAGCACCGCAGGGGCGACACCTTCTTTACTCCTCTTTCTGAGGAACTCCTCAAACAAGTGCTTGCCCCTTTTTCTGACGGCTAATCTTTATTACTGTCCCGAATCGTGGGGATGGATAGCAATTAAGGCTGCTTGCTCAAAGGAATTATCCAACCCGATGTTACATATTGCGGGGAATTTTCCATTGTATCGGTAACATCCGGCTGCATGGTACTTATATCCCCACGATTCGGAACAGTATGCAACTGGGATCCCGTCTTACTCCTCGTAGAGCCTGGATAAAAAGCGGTAGCGGTCGTTCACCGTCTTGGCGTACTTCTTGTTGGCTTTGGGGTCAAGTTCGTCTATAAGGACCTCCAGGCTTGCCAGGCTCATCTCTACGGCGGTGCTGAAGCGTTTGGCGGGTTTGAGCCAGTAGTTTCCTTCGCCGTTGGTATAGAGGGCCAGAAAGCCCAGGACGGAGCTGTTCTTTTTTGACGGCGCCAGCAGAAGGAGCTTCTCCAGTATTCCCGCCAGTTCTTCCATTCCCTGATAAGAGTTGAAGGTCTTTCCCTGGGGCCAGTCGCTGGTCAGCATCTGGGGAAGCTCTATGTGCTTCATCCAGCGGACGATCTTGCGGAGCTTCTCTCCGTTCAAAAACTCCCGGCCTTCGTAGACGACTACTCCTCGCAGGTTTCCCAGGTTGCTGCCGGAAAGGTCTCCCCGGCTGCGCTTTATGGCTTTTTTCAGGTCCTGGTAGGGGAGGAGAGCCAGTTTCTTCTTTCCTTTTCCCTTGCCTGAGCCCTGTTTCAGCATGAAGGTAACCCCGGCAATCTGGACCTCCCAGGTGGTGTCCCGCTGTTTTTCCCGGGTGCTCCGTTCCTCCTTGCCGCCCTTTCCCGGGGCAAGTCCCTTGGCCAGCAGGGGAGATATCCGGGCGAGCCACTCCTTCTTCAGGGGAGAGACGGAGCGGGCAAAGGTCCGGGAGGTTTTGACGATCTCTCCCGCGACGATGTACTGGGGGTTCTCACGGAACATCACCGATCCGGGATGAATCTGGATCTGCTCCGCCGTCAGGCTGTGGTAGACCCCGCGGCCTGAGCGGGCGCAGACAAACTGGATAAGTCCGGTGGATACGGCGCAGAGGTAGTCCTCCATGCTGCCGCCGGAGGATATGGGGACTCCCATGTCGCTGACGATCTGGGAGAGCTGCTGCTGGATATTGACTATCTCGTGGACGATCCGCTCGTCCAGGTAGTGGTGTTCGCAGAAACGTTTTTTGTTCTTTGAGGCTGTAAAGGCCCGGAAGAGCTTCAGGTAGGAGACGAAGTCTCCTGCAGCGTCGGCGAACTGATGGTGCGCCCGTCGGGCTTCCATCTCTTCCCCCTGGGGCAGCAGGAAGGGGGTGTTGGCGGAAAGAAAGGCCGCGGCGATCAGTATCTCCTCCAGGACATCGGGATGGCGCATGATTCCTTCGACGATCATCCGGGAGTGCCGGGGGAGCAGGGGGAACTGGACCATCATTTCTCCCACCCGGGAAAGATGACGTTCACCGTCCAGGGCTTCCAGGGTGTAGAGGGTCTCCACGGCGGATCGAATTCCCTGGATTCCCGGGGAAGAGATAAAATCGAACTCCTCGAAGTCGCTTATTCCCAGTTCCGCCATCCTCAGGACTACCTCGGAGAGGTCTGTGCGGTAGATCTCTTCCATGGTAAAAAGGGGCCGCTCCCGGAAGTCTTTTTTCGAGTAGAGACGGAAGCAGGTTCCCGGCTGGGTTCGTCCGGCCCGACCTTTTCGCTGGTTGCAGGAGGCCTGGGAAATGGGGTTCTCCACCAGGGAGGACGTAAAAGTTTTTGGATTGTAGTAGTTGATCTTGGCAAGTCCCGAATCGATCACCGTGGTTATCCCGTCGATGGTTACGCTGGTTTCGGCAATGTTCGTAGCCACAACGACCTTGTATTTTCCTTCCGGGGTTTCATCGAATACCCGCTCCTGTTCCTCCTTGCTCAGGCGCCCGTAGAGGGGCAGAACCTTGAGCCTCGGGGAAAAAGAGGAGCTCTCCAGGGCGTTGACGCACTCCTTGATGTTCCGTTCTCCCTGCAGAAAGATCAGTACGTCCCCCGGGCTCTTCTGCTGGATCTTTTTCCGTACGATATCCACGATGGTCTGAACCAGGGTCTCTTCAGAGGAGCGTTCCGGCAAAGGTTCATAGATCTCCTTGATGGGATAGATCCGGGTGTCGATATGAATGATCGGAGCACCGCTGAAGTACTCGGAAAAGACCACCGGATTTATGGTTGCCGAGGAGACCACCACCTTGAAGTCCTTTCTGGCTTCCAGCACCTGCTTGAGGAGGCCCAGGATAAAGTCGATATTGAGGCTCCGTTCGTGGGCCTCGTCGACGATAATCGCCGAGTAGCGGCTCAGGTAGCGGTCCGCCTTCATCTCCTGAAGCAGAATGCCGTCGGTCATGATCTTGATGCGGGTCTCCGGCAGGGTCTGGTCGTCAAAGCGCATCTTGTAGCCCACCTCGCCGGGGATCTCCGATCCGATCTGTTTGGCGATGTAGTCGCTCACCGACAGGGCCGCGATGCGCCGCGGCTGGGTTACCCCAATGGTTCCCCCGTCGGAGTATCCCGCTCGATGGAGAATCAGGGGAAGCTGTGTCGTCTTTCCCGATCCCGTGGGACTTTCCACTATGATCACCTGGTTCTCTTTGAGGGCGTCCAGGATTTTCTCTTTCTGCTGGTAAACCGGCAGGTTTTCCGGGCTTATACGCAAATCAGTTCCGTTCCTTTTTTGTCAGTTCTCTGACCAGTTTAATGGCTTCCTCGGGAGAAAGACCCCCGTGGTTTTTTCTGGCGGCCAGGTCTTTTACGGTTACCGTTCCCGCCTTTCTCTCTTCCTCTCCCAGAAGAACCGCCGCCAGGGCCCCTTTCTTTTCCGCAAAACTGAACTGGGCTCCCAGCTTGCGGGGATCCGGATACACCTCGGCACGGATACCTGCGGCACGCAGTCTGCGGGCTAAGGCGTGGAAGTCGCCGGTACCCTCTTCATCCATACAGAGCACCATGGCTTCCACCGGGGCCTCTTTCCGTCCGGAGCTTCCGATCTCCTCCAGGGCGGCCATCAGCCGGTCCAGTCCGATGGAGGCTCCCACTCCGGGCAGTTCCTGCTTTGTGTAGAGGGATGCCAGGTTGTTGTAGCGCCCGCCGGAGCAGACCGAGCCGATCTGGGGAAGCTCATCCAGAAAAGTCTCAAAGACCACCCCGGTATAGTAATCCAGGCCCCGGGTTATGGAGGGGTCGAGCACAAAGCTTTCCTGGATTCCGCACCTTGCCATCGCCGCCTTCAGATCCTTGAGGCGGCGGGTATCCTCGTCTTCCCCGCCTGCAAGATCCTCCATCTTTTCCAGAACCGCCGAAAAATCCCCCTCCGCGCCGATGAAATCCAGAATTGCCCTGGCATTCTCCTTCCCGGATAGCTCCTCAAGGAGTTCCAGCACCGCGTCGGAACCGATCTTGGAGAGCTTGTCCACGGTCCTGAGAATCTCCGCCGAATCCTTCGCAATGCCCCGGTGGGCAAGAAAGCGGTTGAATATTCCACGATGAGAGAGGCGGATCGTAACACCTGATACCCCCAGGGCGTGGAAAGAGTCGTGCATCATGGTCAGGATCTCGAAATCCGCCGAAGCGGTATCTGTCCCGACGATGTCGAAATCGCACTGCATGAACTCCCGGTAACGTCCCCGCTGGGTGTTCTCGCCGCGGAATACTTTTGCCATGTGGTAGCGCTTGAAAGGAAGGTAGAGTTCGTTTACATGGGCGGCCATGAAACGGGCAAAGGGAACGGTAAGGTCGAAGCGCATGGCCACATCCCGGCCGCCGTGGTCTTCAAAGCGGTAGACCTGCTTGTCCGTCTCTCCGCCTCCCTTGCCTAAAAGAACCTCGGTGTATTCCAGTATGGGGGTATCGATGGGAACAAAACCGAAAAGACGGAACTGCTCCTCCAGTATCTTTACAATGCCCCGGCGCTGGATTTCCGTTTCCGGCAGAAAATCACGGAAGCCTTTCAGGACCCGGGGTTGGATTATGGACGCCATTGGAGTACCTCGCTTGCAGAAGTATAGTGCTGCTTCTACTATGAACTACTGGGCTTTCATTTTCAAGCGTTCATACGGTGCTTGAAATTAAGTATAAAACACGTTATATCTAAGAGTTGTACACAAAAACAAACAATGCATTTTCGTAAGCAGGTACACCATTGCTGATCCGGTACGGTATTGACAAAGCAGGAAAGCGCTATGAACGCGCCCGCATCTACACGCTTGAAGAACACAGAATTTCACGACAAAAGATAGACAAAGAGGCCCTCATTATAACCGATCGTCTCCAGCGGGAGGGCTATCACGCCTATATCGTCGGCGGGGCAGTCCGGGACCTTCTGATCGGGAAAACCCCCAAGGATTTTGATATTACCACCGACGCACAACCTAAAAAGGTGCGCAGGCTCTTCTGGAATTCCCGGATAATCGGCCGCCGCTTCCGGCTGGTGCACGTTCATTTCAAGGATGGAAAGATTATCGAGGTTTCCACCTTTCGTTCCAACGAACCCGGTGCGGACAATAATGATTTCGGTACCCTGGAAGAGGATGTGGAGCGCCGGGATTTTTCCATTAACGCCCTTTATTACGATCCCAAAAAAGAGTACGTCTACGATTTTGTCTCTGCCATGAAGGATGTACGCAGTAAACGCATGCGTTCACTGCTGCCTTTGGAGACGACCTTTCAGGATGATCCGGTCCGGATGATCCGGGCGGTAAAATACGCTGCCGCCGGCCAGTTTTCCATTCCCTTCGGCTTGAGAAAGGCCATCAGGAAAAACGCAGGAGAGCTGGAGAACATATCCAGTTCCAGGATGACCGAAGAGGTCTTCAAGGTTCTGGAGGGCGGGTCCTCCGCGGCGATTATACGACTGGCGGAGCAGTACGGCCTGCTTTCTTTCATGATCCCCTCCCTTCTTGAGGAGATCAGCGGAATCGGAGGTAAAAAGGCATTCCGTGAGTTTCTCAGTCTTCTCGATGAACTGGATAAAAGAATCGCCGGGGCCGGGGAACCCTTGAGCAGGGGCGAGCTTATCCAGCGGATCTTTGGTCCTTACCTGCGTCTTCCCGGAGACGAGGGGTATGATCAGCTCTTCAAAACAGCCTTCCGCGGTTTCAAGGGGCTTCTCTCGCCTCTGACACCCCCCAATCTGGACGTCGAAAACGCCGTCAAACTGCTTTTTGATGAGCGGGGGATTGTCAAGGAAAAGAAGAAGAAAAAGAAGCGCCGCCGTCGGAAACGTACAAAAAAGGCCCCCTCCGAAGAGGGGACCAGGTTACAGGAGGAGTCTGTTCAGGCTCCTGCATCGGGTTCTGATTCATCGGATACGGGGTCATCAGGTTCCTCGGGGTCCTGAACCGCTTCTTCCCCGTCGGGAGCTGTTTTCTCTGGCTCATCCGTTTCCAGTCTGGTCAGGAGCTCCCGGGCCTTTACGCCGTAGCCTTCGGGGTCTTCTTCTATTACATAGCTGAGCAGCTCTTTTGCCTCATCGTCCCTGCGGGCGGAGTAGGCGGTAATGCCCCTGGCATAATAAATGAGTCCCGCAGCCCCGCCTCTGTCCATGGCGAGCTGGTAGTAGTTATCGGAGGCGCTGTAATCCTGCCGGGCGTATTCAATAAGCCCCAGGTAGTAGTAGGGGATGTAATGGTTCTGTCTGAGTTCCAGGGAACGGGTGAAGAGTTCTTCCGCTGTTGTGTAATCCTCACGGTTATAGGCGACAATTCCTTCCTGAACCAGCTCCGGAAATGTCTTTATGTTCCGTACGTACTCCTCGAAGTCTTCAAGAAAACGGTCCTTGTCCACCCAGCCGAAGCCCTTCTCAATAACGATGGTCTCGTTCTCCTGGCGGCTTGCGTCCTTTTTGAGGGATGAGAGGGTATCCCAGATAATACGGTTATACTCTTTATCACCGCTGTTCAAAAGAAAATGGATGAGTCCCCAGCTCTGGGCATAGAAGCTTTCTATCCGGCTGTTGGCGGCCGCCACGTCCATGGTAAGCAGAATCGAGACGGGGATCACTTCGCTTTCGAGGGCAATATAGGTCTTCAGGCTTTTAAGCCATGCCAGGTTCTCCCGGTATTCAGCGCGATCCTGCTCGGGCACATAACGGGAGTTTTCCAGGTAGATCGCCATGCCCTTTTGGAGCCAGAGGGGAGGGTGGGGAACAAAACTCTTGAGATACTGGATAAAGGAGTGGTGCACCAGGGAGCTTTCGAAGCCCGGACCGGTTTCATAGCCCACCAGTTCATTCATGCCCGGATCGCTGTACTGGAGATACACAAAGGAGTCCCTGGGCTCGCCGATGATCTTTTCGAGATAGCCGGCATAGCTCTCCCGGTCGGAGAAAATTCTCACCTTCAGTTTTTCCTTTAATCCTGTTCGTTCAAAATGGAGATACTCTTCAAAGAGCTCCCCGTAGGCGTCCAGCTGGCGTGCAAGATTCTGAGCTCTGGATACCGGCCCGGTGTAGAATGCCCGGTAGTAATCGCTCCCGGCCTGGGAAAACTCCGGGGCCTGGGCGAGCAGAGTTCCCGCTGTCAGCAGTAAGCTTATTATCAGAGCCGTCTTTGCGACTCCGCTGTGTGTGACCCGCTTCATCTGTCCTGATCCCTCCTTCCTGTTACTTCCCATATTATCTATCGACAGGCACCCCTATAATCTCAAATTCTCCTCATTTCCCGGGAACTGAAGTCCTCGATGATCACATTTACCTTCTGGATCATGATTCCGGCGTAGCGTTCCAGGTTGTCGATGAGGTACTCCTGAAAGCCGTGGAGGTTTCCCGAGAGCTGCACCCCGTAGGGAACATGGATGTGCAGGGTCAGAATATAGCCGTGGGAGTCGATACGGGCATGGACCTTTTTCAGGGTGATGGTGGAGTCGTATTCCTCCGCACAGTGGAGCACCATCTGGGTAAGGGCGGCCTTGGAGATGGAAACCCTTCCCCGTTTGGAGAATTCCGGCCGTACAACGGTTTTTTCAAAAACCTGCTGCCTGCTGGAGGTCAGAAAGGGGAGCTTGTTTTTCAGGAATATCTTGACTGAATCATAGACAATGTGGGAGTAGTTGCGGGCTATTTCCACCGAGGGGACGGGTATTATATGCTTTCCTTCGATCTTTCGGGATCGGATGGCCGTCTCGATCTCGTCGGTGGTGGCGATGTCCTCTATCTTGATCATCTTCGAGATTGACGGCAGGCGCAGCCGCTTGCAGATCTTCTCCACCATCCGTTCACTGGTGCCTATAAGGAGTATGCGCTTGAACTTTGTTTCGTGCAGGGCTGACAGAACCTCCGCCCGGTGTTCGTGATCGTCAAAGAGGGCGGTTTTAATGGCTCCCAGGTAGGCCTTCTCTTTCTTTGCCGATTTTCCGGCGATGATCTTCTGGTCATGTATAAGGAGACCGTCGTCGATTATGAGCTCTATGCCGTACTTCTGGGCCACGAGTTTTGCCCTGAAGCTTTTTCCGGTACCGCTGCGTCCCACCAGGGCAAATACCTTGATCCCTTTAAGGAGGAACTGGATGTGGTTGAATATGCGTTTCACATCCAAACTATACTCTTTTCGTCCTGCCTTGACAAATGGCGGGGAGGCGGGGAAAATACCTTCAGCATGATCGCCTGCGGGGTAAGTTAAGTGTATCGCCTTCTCAGTCATCCAGTTTTTTTATCGGCGATCTTCGGCTGGTTTATGGCTCAGTTCGTCAAGGCCGCCGTTGAATTGTTCAAACCCCGTTCCCTCAAATCCCGGGATGTAGTCTACAGTCTTCTGTGGCGTACCGGAGGGATGCCTTCGAGCCACTCCTCGACGACTGCTGCGCTGACCACCTCCCTCGGATTCATCGAGGGAATGGATTCCCCGATTTTCATTTCCATGCTCTTCTTTTCCATGCTTGTCATCCGCGACGCCCTTGGTGTGCGCCGTTCGGCGGGGCTGCAGGCCAGAGCCCTGAACAATCTTGGTGCGGAGCTGCAGAAACGCTATAAAATCCCCTTTCATCCGGTAAAAGAGGTTCACGGACACACCCCGGCGGAGGTTTTTATCGGGGCGCTTCTCGGCTTCTTTATCGCAGTTGCGTTCTGCAAACTGTAAGGGGTGGTGCTTCCCATGAAGCTGTTTGTTCGTGCGGGATTATTTGTTCTCCTCTATCTGGCTGTCTGTATCATGCTGGCAGCGGGAAAACCCGCCGAAGGTCCCCTGAAGATCTGGCCCGACTGGTATACCCTGGTTGCCAGAAACGGCAGGGATGTACAGGAACGGCTTTCTCCGGAGCTGGATATACTCTCTCCCCGCACCCTTGAGGTGGACATCAACGGTTTTTCTTCAATGCTGCAGATTCCCCTGGATCAGGTGGAAACCAGTCTTTCGCCCCTGGATCCGCGGATCGATCCCTTTATCCGGACCCTGCCTTTTCTTTTCCGGGCCGACTGGCAGGGAGAAGAGGCGGACGTGCTGTATATTCCCCGGAGTCTTCCTCCCCGTGATGTGGAAGTCCTGCTTCGGGAAAAGGGTATCGGCTCCGAAGATGCCCTCCTTGTGGATACGAGTCGTCCCTCTAATCTGCCCCTGGTGCTTACCTTTCTGTTGGTCGCTCTGCCTGTACTTATCCTGCAGCCTTCCCGGCGTCTGCTGTCCGCTCTTATGCTGCTCCCCTGGGGTATCGGCATACTTTTTTCCGGCAGGGACGCCGCTTTTCTGGCCCTCCTGGCCCTCTTTGTCATTCCCCGGCTGCTTTCCCTGGTTCTGCCTTTTCTGCTTCGCCGGTATCACGACAGGGAGACGGCTCTGGAACCGGCTTTTCGCTTCGAAGCAGCCCTGCTGGCCCTCGGGCTCTTTACCGGTATGGCCATGTACGGGGCCTTTGTCTCCTTTGCCGATTTTCTGCGTTTTCCCTTTTCCGCGGCCCTTGCAGCCCTTGCCCTGCTGCGCTTCAGGCTGCTGATCGAGGAACACCGGCAGAAGCAGCTTCTGCATTCCCTCTTTGTACCGGTCTCTCTGGGGAGCCCGCGGGAGAAGGGCGGAAAGATGACCCTCCAGGCAGCGGCTGCGGCCTGCGGGATGTTGATAGTACTTCTGCTGCCAGCGGGGCTGGAAGAGACGGATCTCAAGCTGCCCGTCCCGGTGGAACTTGCCCTTCCTGCGAAGGACCTTGACCGGAGTCTTGCCGCCCTGGAGGAGCTTGGGCGGAAACAGGACGCCCCGTCGCTGCCCCTCTACCTGACCCACCGGTATTTCCAGGAGAATTACCTTTACCATCCGGATTTTTCCCTTCCAAAATTGAACGGCGAGCTTGCCATCGAGAACTATCGGGAGGCCGAGGGCCGGATTCTCTCGGAAAGAAATACTGTATGGCGGTTTACATATACTTGGTATACAGATATAATCAGTGACGATACCGACCGAATAAAAGATTTTTTCATTCACGAAGGCATACCGAAAGGTATTCTGCGCACTACGATTACCTTCGGCCGAACTCCTGTCTATGGCGTCTATACGGGCTTCGGACTCCTGTTCTCCTTTGCAGCCATACGTCTGTTCCAGGGCGCAAGGGGAAGAAGGCGATTAATCGGCTGCAGCACTAGAAGATTCGAATCAAGGAGAATGAGCCAAACTGCATGAAAACAATAAACGAAAATAAGACCGTTTTTACCTTCACCAGGGGGGGGATCCATCCTCCGGATAACAAGCATTACAGCGAGGGCATCGCCATCACGGACGCGCCGGTCCCCGAACTCTTCATCGTACCCCTCTCTCAGCACCTGGGAAGCCCCGCGGAGCCGGTGGTTGAAGCGGGTGATACCGTGGCCTACGGCGATCTTCTGGCAAAATCCAGCGGGTTTATCTCCGCGAATATACACAGCCCCTGTGCGGGGGAGGTGAAGGAGTTTACCGAGATATTTCTGCCCCATGGCGGAAGATCCAAAGCTGTGGTAATCGCCTCCGACGGTTCCGCTCCTCCGGATTTTCCCGAGACCGATGACTGGAAGTCCATGGGCAAGGAGGACATCCTCAAGGCCATAGCAGACTACGGTATCGTCGGAATGGGCGGAGCGACCTTTCCTGCCCATGTAAAGTTTTCCCTTCCCAAAGGGTACAGTGCCGAATACCTGGTAATAAACGGAACAGAGTGCGAACCCTATCTGACCTCCGACCACCGTCTGATGCTGGAGAAAACCGAGGAGCTTTTCAAGGGGATGAGGATCCTCCATTCCGTGCTGGAACCGAAGGAGGTCCGCATCGGCATAGAGAAGAACAAACCCGACGCCATCGCACGCATGCAGGAGTTCGCCGCTAAAGCCGATTTTCCGGTCCGGGTCTTCCCCCTGAAGGTAAAATACCCCCAGGGAGATGAAAAGCAGCTTTTGAAGGCGGTAATCAACAGGGAGGTCCCGTCAGGAGCACTCCCCATTGAAGTCGGTGCCGTGGTTGCCAACATCGGAACGGTAAACGCCGTATACGAAGCAGTTGCCTGTAAAAAGGCCCTCTACGAACGGATTGTCACCGTATCCGGCGGCGGTATTAAAAAGCCGGTGAACCTGAAGGCGAGGGTAGGTACTCCCGTGAGCATGCTGATCGAGGAGGCAGGCGGAACCGTTGATGAAACCGTCAAGCTCGTAGCCGGCGGCCCCATGATGGGTTTTGCCTTCTTTGATCCCGAAACCCCGGTAACCAAGGGTACATCGGGCATCCTGGCCCTTACGGAAAAGGAGCTGCGCCGCAGCAGGGAGACCGCCTGTATTTCCTGCGGCCGCTGTGTAGCCGCCTGTCCCATGGGACTGAATCCCAGTCGGCTCTTCAAGTTTCTGGACCATCAGGAATATGAAGAGGCCATGGCCATCGGTCTTCTGGACTGCAAGGAGTGCGGCTGCTGCGGTTTTTCCTGTCCCGCCCATATACCCCTCGTTCAGGGCATGAAGGGCGGTAAGTACGAACTGCGGCGACGCAAAGCGCGCAAGGATGCGGCGGCCAGGGCATGAGGCCCCTGGTTGATGCATGAACTCCATATAGATATGAGGTTAGGATGAACACCGATTCCCTTATAATCACGACATCGCCCCACATCCATCACCGGGACACCACCGCATCGATCATGTGGCGTGTCTCCGCCGCCCTTGCACCGGCGGCACTGTGGGGAGTATACCAGTTCGGGCTTTCGAGCCTGACGGTACTGCTGGTTTCCATTGCAAGTTGTCTGCTCTTTGAATACTTTGCCGGACGCGCGACCGGTCGTTTTACCCTGAACGACGGCAGCGCCTTCCTTACCGGGCTTCTGGTGGGAATGAACATGCCCGGCACCATTCCCCTCTTTATTCCGGTTATCGCATCGGCCTTTGCCATCCTGGTGGTCAAGTGGACCTTCGGCGGGCTCGGCCGCAACTGGATGAATCCGGCCCTGGCGGGGCGGGTTTTCGTCTTTTTCTCCTGGACCGGAGATATGACCACCTGGCCGGTCCCCAGGGCCCTGCGTCTTGACGCCGTGACCATGTCGACCCCCTTGAGCAGCATAAAAACGGGCCTCCTGGAGCTGACGGAGCCTGTATCCGGCCCCATGGCCCTGCTGCGGGATCTCGGGTTTCCGGTGAGCGATCTGGATATGAACCTGACAGCCTCTTTCCGGGGTATCTTCCCCGGCCTGGAGAACGGCTATTTTGATCTCTTTCTCGGGAACATTCCCGGCTGCATAGGCGAGGCCTCGGCCCTGCTGCTCCTTGCAGGCGGCATTTACCTGATGCTGGTCAAGATCGTCAACTGGGAGATTGTCGCCTCCTACGCGGCGAGTTTTGTCGTCCTCATCTTTCTCTTTGCGGGAATCCCTTTTGGCTCCGGTCTTTTTGCCGGAGACGTGCTGTTCCATATCCTTTCCGGGGGCTTCATGCTGGGACTCCTTTTTATGGCCACCGATATGGTCTCTTCGCCCCTTACGAAGAAGGGCATGCTGATCTACGGAGCAGGTATCGGTTTCCTGACCTTCCTCATCCGCATTTTCGGTTCCTTCCCGGAAGGGGTTTCCCTGGCGATTATCCTTATGAACATCTTTGTTCCCATGATCAACCGCTATACCCAGCCGAAGCTTTTCGGTGAAGTCCGCGAGGAGGCCGCCAAATGAAGACTATTACAGTAATCGGCGGTAAGCTCGCCCTGATCTGCGCTGTGGCCGCCTTCAGTCTCGGACTTGTCAATGCCGTAACTGCACCGCGCATAGAGGAATTGAGGCGCGCACGCCTTCAGGCAGCCCTGGCTGCTGTCGTTCCCGAAGGCTCCGCCGGAGAGTACGAAGAGGTTGCCGAAAGCGGCGTTGTCCGGGGGTACTATCCGGTAACCAGCGCCTCGGGTGAAAAGGTCGGTTATGTCCTGCGCCTGGTCGGCTCAGGCTACGGCGGCGACCTTAACATGATCGCCAGCTACCTCAAGGACGGTACGGTGCACTCCGCTGTTCTTATGGACAACCAGGAGACCCCCGGGCTGGGAAAAGAGGCGGAGAAGCCTGAATACATGCGCATGTTCAAAGGAACCGGCGGAGAAAAAGAGGTTCCCTACCGTAAGAGCCAGCTTCCGCAGGACCAGGCGGATGCCATCTCCGGCGCAACCATAACATTCAGCGGCATTGGCAAGGCCCTTAATACGGGCAGCGAGTTCGCCGCTGAAATGGGAGGAACAGAATGATACGCGAGTTTACCAAGGGACTCTTCAAGGAGAATCCCATATTTGTAGTCCTTCTCGGACTCTGCCCCGCCCTTGGGGTCTCCACAAAAGTCATAAACGCCCTGGGTATGGGAGCGGGCACCCTCTTTGTACTCGTCGGGTCAAACATCTTTGTCTCCCTTCTTAAAGGCTTTATCCCCGAGAAGGTCCGCATCCCGGCCTACATTGTAATAATCGCCTCCTTTGTTACCATCGTGGAGATGGTCATGCAGGCCTACGCTCCTGACCTGTACAACAGTCTCGGGGTTTTTGTTCCCCTTATAGTTGTCAACTGTATTATTCTCGGCCGTGCGGAGGCCTTCGCCAGCAAGAACAGGCTGCTTCCTTCGGTCATGGATGCCCTGGGGATGGGACTGGGATTTACCCTTGGTCTTTCGGCGATCTCCCTGGTGCGCGAGTTCTTCGGTAACGGTACCATTACCATTTTCCCGATTGCACCTTTGGGATTCGACGGTATCATCAGGATTCCCCTGATTTACCAGTCCCCCGCCAGAATTATGACCCTGGCCGCCGGGGCCCTCCTGGTAATCGGCTATCTGAAGGCTCTTCTCAACTACTACGAAGAAAAGAAGAAAGATGCGCCGAAAAGCGAAAAAGCTGTAAAGGAGGCCGCTTTAGCGGAATAGTCCATGATCTACATCGGAATATTTATAACCTTTGTTTTTATCAATAATTTCATTCTGACCCAGTTCCTGGGTATCTGTCCCTTTATCGGGGTCTCGAAAAACGTCGAATCCGCTGTGGGAATGGGTTTCGCGGTCATCTTTGTCATGTCCATCGCCACCCTGGCAACCTGGATCATCTATCACTGGATTCTGGTTCCCCTGGATCTTACTTTCTTGAGGACCATCTCCTTTATCCTGGTGATTGCCTCCCTGGTTCAGCTGGTGGAGATGGTGATTCAGAAGGTCTCTCCCGCTCTGTATAAGGCCCTGGGTATCTATCTACCCCTGATAACCACCAACTGCGCCGTAATGGGTATGGCGGTTATCGCGGTACAGAACAACTATAATGCCCTGGAAAGCTTTATCGCCGGTTTCTCCGCGGGGGTGGGCTTCCTGCTCGCCATCGTGCTGATGTCCACGATACGGGAAAAGCTGGATAGCGAATGGATTCCCAAACCCTTTCAGGGAGTCTCCATCGCTTTTATTACCGGCGGGCTGATGGCAATGGCCTTCATGGCCTTCGATAAAACCCTCCTGAACAACCTGTTCCCCGGACTATAGGAAGTAAGCATGAGTATTATTTCTGCATTGTATGCATTAGCTGTTGTCGGAGTTCTCGGACTGCTGTTTGGGGCAGGTCTCGCTGTGGCTTCACGGGTTCTGTCGGTTGAAAAGGACCGGCGAATCGAAGAGGTTGAAGCTGTACTCCCGGGAATCAACTGCGGCGCCTGCGGTTTCGCCGGATGCGCAGCCTATGCTGAGGGCATGGTCAAACAGGATGCCGAAATCAGCCTCTGTTCTCCCGGTGGTCAGGAAGTCATGGTTGCTCTGGGAAAAATTCTCGGCAAAGAGGTCGATCTTACAAAGGAAAAGATGGTAGCCCAGGTACACTGCAGGGGCAACCGTGAAAGATCAGTGTACAAGTATGACTATAAGGGCGTGGAAGACTGTGTCAGTGCCCATATACTCTACGGTGGCGACAAGGTATGCCCCTACGGCTGCCTGGGACTCGGCAGCTGCATAAAGATCTGTCCGGTAGACGCGATCTCCTATGACGAGGATAACTGCGTCTGGGTGGACAAGGACAAGTGCATCTCCTGCGGCAAATGTGTCGATATATGCCCCACCGGTGTTATCCGGATGATTCCCTATTCGGCAGACAGGATTGTCGCCTGTAATTCCACCGACAAGGGTGGAGTTACAAAGAAATACTGTACAGTCGGGTGTATCGGGTGTAAGCTATGCGAGAAGAAGTCTCCTGAAGGGGGATTTCAGGTGGAGAATTTCCTGGCTAAAATCGACTATGCCCACAAGGGTGAACGTGAGGAGGCCGCCAAGGCCTGTCCTCCGAAGTGTATAATAGCCGCGGATAAAAAATAAAAAAAGGAAAAACTATTTCTGTAATGCCGATTCAAAAGTTGGTGCTTGGAATACGAAACAGTCTTCCTGTCGGAACATCGGAGGAGGAGTTCGAAGAGAATTATCAGAAGGTCCTGAAACCCTTCATGACTCTCCTCTACAACCATCCGGGAGTGTATCTCTGGAATTACTTCTCAGGGAACCTCCTGGAGTGGCTTGAAGAGCGGCACCCCGAGTTCATAATGCTTTTGAATGACATGTCCAAGCGAAAACAGATCGAGCTTTTGGGGGGGGTGCATTACGAGGCGTTCCTTCCCCTGATACCGAGTCCTGACCGCCTGGGGCAGATTGAATATCTTACAACCTTCATACGAAAGCGCTTTGGCCGTCGTCCCAGAGGAGGGGTCCTTCCCGGAGACGTATGGGAACCCTCCCTGGCGAGTACCCTCAAGAGCGCCGGTTTCGACTACATCCTGCTGCCTGACAGCTACTTCGCCAATGCCGGGTGCCGGGGAAAAGAGCTCTATATGCCCTGTTATACCGAGGATCTGGGAAAGAACCTGATTGTCTATCCCGTATCCACCGGGCTTTCCGGACGTATCGGTACCATCGACCCGGGCACTTTTATCGATGAGCTCTCTCTTATCTATCGGAATACCGGCACCGAGGTTATCTGTCTCTATCTGAATCCTCTGGGGCTTCAGGACTGGTACGACGAGTTTTTCAGCCTCCTTGAAGAGCGCAGCAATGAGATGTCCACGTTCAGACCTGTCCGTTGTACACGGAATCTGGAGAACCTCGGTAAACGGTACTTTTCCAGCGTCACCTTTCAGAGCATGATGCGCTGGATCGAACGCCGACCTGCAGGAAAGGACCAGGAAGATCTGGATGCCTCGGTCCTGCCCGCCGGATCCTACCGTCATTTTCTTACCCGTTACCCGGAAGGAAACGCTCTCTACAGCAAAATGATGTATACCAGCCTTCTGGTAAACCAGATCCGTGGCGACCGCTCACGGAAAAAGACCGCCCGGGAGGAACTCTGGAAGGCCCAGTGCCACTCCGCCTACTGGCACGGAAGGGATGGTGGAATCTATCGCCGTGCTTTCCGTCAGGCCGCCTATTACTCCCTCCTGGAATCAGAGAAGGTCACCAAGGAACGGGGAATCTTCAAGCCCTCGATCTTTACCACTGATTTTGATATGGACGGCAACCAGGAGTACCTGTATCGCGGAACCAATATAAACGCCTATGTCCACCGCTTTGGCGGGGGACTCATCGAGCTTGATTATTTCCCCGCCTCCTGGAATTACTGCGCCACCATGGCCCGGCACGAAGAACTGTACCTCAACGATGAGCTGCCCACCGACAGCGTTCCCAGGTACTCCTTTCTTGATCACATAAGCGACAGAGCCCTGGTTCAGGAAGATCTGAAACATGGGGTGGTCCCGGATATCGCTGATCTGTCCAGGAAGGTGTACGAACAGGATGCTTTCCACCGCGAAACCCGGGAAGTCAAACTCAAGGTGGACGGCAGCATCAAGACAGAAGAGGGCGAGCTGCCTGTAGTTCTCCATAAACAGTACAGCTTCAAAAAGAATATCTTCATGGTTGGCTATCACCTGTCAACCGGTGCCCCCAACAGCAGGGAGTTCTATTTCAATACGGAATTGAATTTCGCGTTTACTTCTCCGGGGAACCTCCGGATCCAGCTGAATGAAAATTCTGCCGAGGGAATGACACTGCTGCTGGAAGACCGGGGCATCAACAGCCGAATAAGCCTGAGCTGTCAGACTCCCTTTACATGGCACAGCCTTCCCATGAATATTCCCTACCTTACGGAAGGTGGAATCGTGGAAGAGTATCAGCAGCACATGCTGGTCCTGGGCTGGAAGATTCTCCCGGATATGGAGATCCCCTGGACGGTCGAGGTCCAGGTAAAGCTGGACAAGATATAGGGTTTTTTTAAAAGCTGCTGTTTCCTGTTTGACCATGGGACACCGGGTTTTAGAGGTGTCCAGGGCTGGCTACGACAGGAACGTTTCCTAGGGGGAAGTCGCAAGACGCGGATAGATCCTGTCGATCCACGGCTGGGATTCGGCGTAATAATCCTCTTCAGCCGTCAGGAACTGATAAAGGGCCTCCCGATAATTACCGGTAAAGTAGTATGCCTGTCCCAAGTAAAAACGGGCTGCATGATCCACTGAATCTTCCCGTCTGATGGAAAGGAATTCCTCCAGGGCCGCCGCCGTTTCCTCGTATTCTCCTTTGGAAAAACGTTCCCTCAGAATGAGCGAGAGGGTATAGGCCGCACCGCTGAAATCACCGTGAAGGTGGGACGGGAGAATTTCCGCTTCGGCGGGCTTCTCGTGCTTCTCGGGAATATCGGCAAGCAGCTGGTCCACAACGGCCGCGGCTGCCGCTCCCATGGGACGCGGGGCCGGACTTATCTGGTTCAGGGAAGGAGCGAGCTGGTCTCCTGAGACTACGCTGCGCTGGAGCATCAGCCTGGGAAGGGGCGGGGAGCGGAGGCTTATACTTGGAGCAGCCAGGCCTGTGCGCCGGGCTTCCTCTCCTATTTTAACCGGCTGCACGCTGATATTCTGACCGGGATTGAAAACAAAGGTACCGGTCTGGATCAGCTTGGTATCGAAAATGCCGTAATAGTAGGGGATCCCCGGAATGGGATAATCGGTAAATGTGGTCTGATCGCTTTCGATCATGCCGATGCTGCTGGCACCCAGCAGCCCGTCCACGTCGGCGATGGGGTCGGTATGCCGGTAGATTGTCAGGCTCCGGTCTTTCCTGTCTGCCTGGAAGCGAAGCTGAATTCCCTCTCCCCGGACTTCCGCTTTCAGCCCGGTGACCGAGGCGGCAAGCTCTTTTTCGGAGACCACCGGGAGAGCCGATACGGGGTATACCGTCTTGTTTCGAAAGGGAATAAAGAGTTCGAAGAGTCCTCCGTCGGGATCCTCCAGGAGAACGGCATAATAATATTCCTGCCTGTCTCCGGGATAATCGACAAAGGTGGAAATCCCGGGAGGAACGGCAGCTATCTCCTTCGCATCGCTGAAATTCCCTTCCTCTATCTCGGTGCTGTGGCGGAAAATATGATAGGTTCCCAGAACGTCCGGGGAATCCCTCCAGGTAAGGCGGATTCCTTCGCCTGCTTCCACGGCCCGCAGGCTGGATGGAAAAGGGGAGAAGATGGTTCCGGACTGTGAGTACAGCGGAAGGCTGTACAGGAAGAGACCCATAACTGCAATTGTCAGGGGAAATCGAAAACCTTTCATATGCCTACCAGTATTATCGGAAAACGCTGGTATAATCCATAGTCCTTTCCCTCTTCTGTAGGTCCATCAGTGTATATCTGCTTGCCCAGAAAGGCTTTTTCCCTGTACACTGACTTCAATGTTTGTTGCCGTTGCCTGTGATTTTGCCAATGACGATCATTCCCGGGAGGTAATCAAGCTGCTTGGCTGGTACGGATTCGAAAAGGTCCAGGAAGGAGTGTGGGAGACCGCCTCGATTCCGGAGAACACCCTGGCTCGTTTAAAACGCGATATCGATCGCAACTGCGATTCCTTCGATTCCATCCGGTTTTACCAGTTCCCCATGGAAGAGACCATGGTCATTACCTCGTTAAAGGGAAAACGCTGGCGGCGTATTATTCTTGAATAGCTGATTGAAAAGGAGAACATGAACATGCTGAGTGAACTTGACGATGCAATACAGTCCCTGAACACCGAAATCCTCGAAATCTGGAGGGGTCTTTGACCCGGAACGGATAGAACACCAGATTCGTGAAAAAGAGGCGGTGACGGCGGAACCGGATTTCTGGAACGACCGTGAGGGAGCGGAAAAGCTCATGTCGGAGATTACCGCACTGAAACGCTCCTACGAGCCCTGGAAGGATCTCAAAGGGAAGATCGAAGATCTTTCGGAGCTGTACAGCCTGGCTCTCGAGGAGGGAGATGACTCTGTCGAAACTGAGCTGAAGTCGGGGATCGATGAACTCGGCGCCGAGCTTCAACAGCTGCGGCTGATGGACATGCTCTCCGACGAGTTCGACCGTAATCCGGTCTTCCTGACCATCCACTCCGGGGCCGGCGGAACCGAAGCCTGCGACTGGGTCAGTATGCTGTACCGGATGTACAGCCGCTGGATAGAACGGCGGGGGTTCAAGTCGGAGATTCTGGATCTGCAGGAGGCCGAGGGGGGCATAAAATCGGTAACCCTTCAGGTAAAGGGAGATTATGCCCACGGCTATCTCAAATGTGAAACCGGCATTCACCGGCTGGTACGGATCTCACCTTTCGACTCCTCGAGCCGAAGGCATACCTCCTTTGCTTCGGTCTATGTCTCTCCGGTTATCGAGGATGATATCGAGGTTGATATCAGGCCCGAAGACCTGAGGGTCGATACCTATCGTGCCCAGGGGGCCGGAGGTCAGCACGTAAACAAGACGGATTCAGCAGTGCGAATGACCCACCTGGCTACCGGAATTGTCGTGCAGTGTCAGAACGAACGGAGCCAGCACAAAAACCGGGACATGGCCATGAAGATGCTGAAATCCCGGTTGTACGAATACTACAAGGCTGAGAAAGAGGCGGAAAAGGAGAAGAGTGCCCAGGAAAAAAAGGATATCTCCTGGGGTAACCAGATCCGGTCCTATGTTTTTCATCCCTACAACATGGTCAAGGACCACAGAACGAAGCACGAAACAGGGAATGTCCAGGCTGTCATGGACGGAGATCTGGATCCCTTCATCGAAAGTTATCTCAATTTTATGTGGAAACAGAAGAAGGAATGAACGGGGTCCTCATCGTCGACGATCTGGAGTTTATGCGAACCGCGCTGCGGGAGATACTCGATAAAGCAGGAATTCCTGTTGTCGGCGAGGCCTGTAACGGCATCCAGGGGGTGGAGTTCTACTCCCGGCTGAATCCCGAGGTTGTCCTTCTTGATATAACCATGCCGGAGATGGACGGTCTCGCTGCCCTCAGGAGAATCCGAAAGGATGACCCTTCCGCCCGGATTATCATGTGCTCAGCCCTGGGGCAGGAGTCCACTATTCTCAAGGCTATCCGCTACGGGGCCAGGGATTTTGTTGTCAAACCCTTCAAGCCTGAACGGATCGTCTCCGCCGTCAAAAAGGCACTGCCCGGATAAAAATGAAACGAGGAGCACTGTCCGGAGGGATTTTCCCGGTACTGCTTAATCTCCTGCTCCTGATTCCGCAGTATGCAGGTGCTGCCGAGGATCCCCGGGAGGAGTACAGGATCGCCCTTACCGGTTTTACCGCCCTCGGTCTGCCCCGGGAACATGCGTATCTGGCCCAGGCCCTTCCGCGCCTTATGCTGCATACCCTTGCGGGACTGGATTCCCGCTATATCAGCGATAAGGAGAAGTCTGCTTATATCTGGAGAATCGAGAGGGAAGTCCGGCGGGAAGCTGCGCTCAAGTCGGCGAAAGCCAGAGAGGAGAACTCCTTCGACGCGATAAAAAGCGGGAGTCTTGAGAGCCGGCTCAATGACGAGACTGCCGAAACCGAGGAGGAACTCCTTCCTGCGGAAATTCAGGACTATAAACGGATAGAACTCTTCAATGGTCCGGGAGAGATTCCGGATCTTCCGGTTGATCCTGCGCAGTACTGCAGGAAGAATAACCTGGACATGCTGATATCCGGCCGGATAGAATCGATCGGCGAGCTGGTTTACTTTTCCCTGGAGGCCTACACCTTTGCAGAGGCCCGCTGGGATGAGTTCTTCTTTTCCGCTTCCGGATTCACCACCCTGGAGGATGCCCTTCTTCAGGCCCGGGGAGCCCTCAGAGAAAAGGTCCTGGGAAGACCCTGGAGTTCCCTCTCTATTATCACCCGGCGGGATGCCTGGATCTATCTGGACGGGGAACTCCGAGGTGTCGGGGGGCTGAATAATCTGATTCTCTCTCCGGGCGGGCACAGGATCCGAATCGAGGCGGAGGCTGCTGAAACCCTGGAAGAATCAGTATTCCTTAAAGCCGGGGAAGAACAGCGTCTTGAGTTCAGCCTGACCGAATCCCCGGTGCCGGAGGTGGAAATCGTCAGTGATCCTGAGGGCGCTGAAGTATATCTTTCCTCCCTGTGGGCAGGAACGACCCCTCTGCTTCTTCCGGATACCGGGCGCAGCGGAACCCTCAGACTTGTGCTGGAGGGCTACAGGGATGTTCTTGTTCCCGCAGCGGAGCTTGAAACCGGGAAAAACAGTTTTATCCTGGAGCGGCAGCTCTACGATCCTGACCTTCGGCTCAGGGCAAAGCGGGACCGTCTGTATACGGCGGTGGGGCTTTTTACCCTTTCTCTGCCGGTGACCATGTTCAGCTATTCCCTGTACCGGGATTACTGGAACCAGGCGGCCCTGTACAATGACAGCGGTTTTTCCGACCGTTCCTTTTTGTACAACGGCGCTTTTTATGGTAGTCTTTTCGGGTCTTCCATGCTGTTTGTACATATGGTACGGTCCCTTATCGATTACCGGGTTGCCGGCGCGGAGACATTTTAATCACACATAAATAAGGAAACAGACAAGATGCGGGGAATAGGCGCAAGGCTCAAGAGTATTTTTTCCGGGAACCGGATAGACGACGAGACCTTTGAGGATATAGAGGACCTGCTGGTGGAAGCCGATATCGGCGCCGCTGCGGCCATGGAGACGGTGGATCAGCTGAGGAAGGAACGGGGAGTAAAAAGCCGGGAGGAACTTGTTCTCATTCTGCGGAACAGACTGAAGGCCTATCTCCTGGAGGGAGAACTTGCCCTGGAGCCGGATAAACTCAATGTCGTGCTGGTTCTTGGTGTAAACGGTGTGGGAAAAACCACCAGTATCGCCAAGATGGCCTCCCTGCTGCACAAAGAGCAGGGGATTGAACCGATGCTGGCGGCGGGAGATACCTTCCGTGCTGCTGCCATTGACCAGCTGATGCTTCATGGTGAGCGTCTCGGCTTCAAGGTTGTACACCAGCACCCGGGAGCGGATCCCGGCGCAGTGGTCTGGGATGCCATTGAGAGCGCCCAGGCAAAAGGCTGCTCCCTGGTTCTGGCGGACACCGCCGGACGAATGCACAACAAGCAGAACCTGGTAAACGAGCTGAAAAAGATCGACGGAATAGTGCAGAAACGTAAGGTCAACGGGGCCTATCGAAAGGTGCTGGTTATTGACGCTACAACCGGACAGAACGGTCTCAGACAGGCGGAGATTTTCCACGAAGCCGTCGGACTTGACGGGGTTATCCTGACCAAGTTCGACTCCGCTGCCAAGGGGGGAATAATCCTTTCGGTCTGCCGGAACCTGAAGATACCCTTTCTGTACCTCTGCGACGGCGAGTCCTATGACAGTATCCGACCCTTCCGGACAGATGAATTCCTGGATGCCCTTCTGGCGGAGAATTGATGCGTCGATATTTCCTTTTGCTATGCTTTTTTCCCCTGCTTGTTCCGGAACTTACCGCCGACTGGTACCGGTCCGATGCCCTGGGAAGACCCGCGGAATTCCTGCAGGAGGGAGATCGTATTGATGAGAGCCTGAAGGAGAATGAGGAGTACCTCCTTTACCGCAACGAAAGCCCGGAAGGATTCAGGGAAGAACTCTATCGGTACGGTATTCCAGTAAGGGAAAAGACTGTCCGTAATCTTTCCGCAGGCAGAAGGGAAGAGACGGTACTGGAGGGTTCTGAACGCCGGATAAGCCTCTACGAAGGCAGCCTCCCTGTCCGGGAGGAGATCTACCTCGAGGATACCCTCGAGCGGGTCCTCGTTTACGGCTGGGAGGGGATACAGCTGAAATTTCTCGAAGCAGGCAACGGCGCAGAGCTCCTCTATCGTCAGGAATATTTCCGTGACCCCCGGGGCCGACTGCGTACCCTGCTGCGTCATATAGCCGGGGATAAAGATCCGGAGGCTGAAGGAGTCAGGGTTATTCAGTACGGCTATCGGGAGGGAAGTCTTGCAGAGACCTGGGTCGGAGATTACAACGAAGGGGTTCGGACCCGCTTTGCAGGGCTTCAGGCGCTGGAGGAGACCAGAATGTCCGGGACATCGGTTGTCGGCCGGATAGAACGGGAGACCCTGGGGGAGAACCAGGTGGAACGCAGTTACGCCCTTGACGGATCCCTGGTTTCAATGACAATCCGGGGCCCCGGGGGAAGAACCCTAATGGAGACTATCTACCTCGATGGCGGCAGGGTACGGGAAAGGGAGTACCGTTATAGGGGAGATCTTCTGATGGAGATGGTTATTCGCGAACCCGAGAGGCTCGAGCGCCGGGTCTATACCTATCAGAATGATACACTCCGGAAGGAGGAGGTCTTTGTGAACCGCCGGCTGGTCAAGGTATCCATGTTTGAAGGAGACCGGAGACTGGAGGAGTTTTATCGGCGGGGCGAGGTGATTACACGCCGCCGCTACGAAGGGGATAGCCTGGTCTCAGAGGAGAGTTATGAATAGGATTGGCTGGGTACTTTTTGTTGCCCGTAGGTACCGCAGGGAACGGCGCTCGGGTAAGGCCAGCGCGGCGGGTTTTCTCTCCACCGCCGGCATCGCCCTGGGGGTCATAACCCTGGTGGTGGTAATCGGAGTCATGAACGGTTTTCAGCTGGGCTTTATTGAGGACATTCTGGAGATCCGTTCCTTTGATCTTCAGGTGTCGTCCCTGGATATGGATACCGCTCTGCGGGCCGCTGATTCGGCCAGGACGCTCTCTTCTGTCCGGACAGCACTCCCCTTCCTGGAGACCCAGACCCTGGTGCAGGGGCGTTTCAGCGAGTTCGAAGCCGTGGTTCTGCGGGGACTTCCATCAGATACCGAAGAGCTGGATCCCGGACTGGTATCCCAGCTTTCCATGGACCGGGGGGAGTTTGATCTTGCCGGGGGACTCGTTCTTGGCGGGGAGCTCGCACGGGCGCTGGGGGTTCGCATCGGGGACACCGTTACCCTGGCCGCCCTTACGGGCGATGGCTTCGCAGGGCTGGTTCCCGCCTCCCGCGAGCTTCCGGTAACAGGGACATTTACCAGCGGTTTTTATGAATACGACCGTGGTCTGGCTTTTACCTCCCTGGATCGTATACAGGAATTTGCCTCCGTGAACGACAGGCCCGCTCTGGGGATCAAGCTCAGGAACAGGTACCGGATCGACACGGCCCTTGCGGCACTCAATGCGGAGTTTTCCTCACTGCCTGGGTTCCGGAGCGGGGATGCTGAGATTGTCTCCTGGCGGGAGAGCAATCGTGCCTTTTTTGGCGCTCTTCGTATGGAAAAACTCATGATGTCCCTGCTGATCGGTGTCATGTTTCTGGTAACCGCCGGCAATATTTATCACTCCCTGCGCCGGGGGGTGCAGGAAAAACGCTCCGCCATTGCAGTGCTCCGGGCCCTGGGTGGAGGGCAGCGGGAGATTCAGCTGGTTTTCGTTCTGGAAGGCGGTCTCATGGGGCTTACCGGGACCTTCTGGGGACTTTCTTTGGGACTCCTTCTGGTGAATCATATAAACAGCCTGTTCTCCTTTCTGGAACTCCTTTCCGGCTGGACTGCCGCTTTTCTGAACAGCCTTTTCGGGGTCCAGTCCCTGGGAGGGCTCGCCATAACCCCGGCGGCTTTTTATCTCTCCGAGGTTCCGGTGCGAATCCTTCCCATGGAGATTTTTCTGATCGCCTTTTTCGCGATCTCCGTCTCCCTGCTTTCCGCCTGGGGGGCATCACGGGATGTTTCCGGAATGAATCCAAGTACAATACTGAGGTATGAATAATGGAACTGCTGCGATTGGAGGGACTCACAAAACGTTATGTCTCCGGGACGGAGGTTCTGACTATACTGGACAAGGTCGATCTTTCCATTCCCGCCGGCAGTGTTACTGTCTTTACCGGTGAGAGCGGCTCGGGAAAAAGCACCCTGCTCAACATAATCGGGGCCCTGGACAATCCGGATTCCGGGCAGATCCAGGTGGACGGTATCCGGGTTGATCAGCTCTCTGAGACAGAAACCAACAGGTACCGGTCAGAGACCGTGGGCTTTGTCTTTCAGTTCCATTATCTCCTCGAGGGCTTCAGCGCACTGGAAAACACCATGCTTCCCGCCTATATGCGCGGACTTCCTCTGACCGAAGCCCGGGAACGGGCCCGGACCCTGCTGTCCCGGGTCGGTCTTGAAAAGCGGCTGGATCACACCCCGGCCATGCTGTCGGGAGGGGAACGGCAGCGGGTTGCCCTTGCCAGGGCCCTGATAAACGATCCCAAACTGCTGCTTGCCGACGAACCCACGGGTAACCTGGACGAAGGAAACACCCGGAGGGTCAAGGAGCTGCTTTTTTCCCTTGTCCGGGACACCGGCAGGACCCTGCTGCTGGTTACTCATGAGAGCGCCTTTATCCCTGAAGGAGACCGGGCTTACCGGCTTCATGCCGGCGGACTGGAGACCCTGTAATGTTCTCAGCGCCCCTCATGATAGCCCGCCGGCTCGTATTCCGTCGTGAACGACGCATAAGCTCCCACCTGAAGGGCACCGTTCTGGGGATATCCCTTTCTCTGATTCCCCTGATACTGGTAATGATTGTCTCTTCAGGAATGATAAAGGGAATTACCGCCCGCTTCCTTGAACTGGGAACCTTTCATCTCCAGGCACGCAGCTATAATCAGGATGTCCCCTGGCAGGACATCGGGAACCAGCTGGCTGAGGAGCACGGAATCAAAGCTGCTTTTCCCGTTATTCAGGGACTGGGCATGCTCTATTCCCCCCGGGGAAGGGTGGGGGTTACCCTCAAGGGGTTTACCCCCGATATGTGGGAAAAGGATCAGGGGTTCCGGGATTTCATGATTGTAGAGGCCGGGGAGTTCGATCTTTCCGATCCTGAGGGAATAGTCGTGACCTCCGGGGTCGCCGAGTCCCTGGGGGTGGAAGTCGGGGACCGGGTCAAGCTGCTGACCTCCCGGACATCCTCATCCGGGGCGCTTTTCCTGAGGCCGAGCTTTTTTACCCTGAAGGGGATCTGTTCCACCGGCTATTACGAACTGGATGCATTGACCGCCTACATTCCCTATACCCGGGCAGATTCGATTTTGCGGGGACAGGGGACACACTATATCGGCATGAAGATTGAGGAGCCTTTTTCAGGAATCCGGGAAATCAAGGGACGGCTGGCAGGTGATCTTGGAATGGACTGGTATATCCTGGACTGGCAGGAGCTGCAGCGTCCGATGTACAGTTCCTTTGAGACCTCCCGAAATCTTATCCTGCTTATCATGGCCCTTATTGTTCTGGTGGCTACCCTGAATATATCCGCCACCCTGGGCATGCTGGTGTTGGAAAACCAGGAACAGATAGCCATACTGAAGGCCACAGGAAGTTCCGGCTTTCAGGTAGGTCTTGTGTTTATTATCGCGGGACTCCTTACCGGACTCGCCGGGGTGCTCCCGGGACTTGCCTTCGGACTCCTTCTGGCGGTGAATATAAACGGTATCATCTTTGCCCTTGAAAGCACCCTGAACTTTACCGTTCTTATAATAAGCCGCCTGTCTCCCCTTTCCGGTGCTCCTGTTTCACTGGACCTTTTCGATTCCAGTTATTATCTTGAGACGATACCGGTAGAGCTTGATCCTGTCTCCCTCTGGCTGGCAGTCCTCTTTACCCTATCCGTTTCCTGTGCTGCTGCTATAATCCCCGCCCTGCGGGCAGCATCTGTCCAGCCCATGGAGATTCTCCGGCGGCGTTGAAGCAGCTCTTCTAAAAACTGAAATACTGTAGAAATTATGAGAAAAATCGCTATACTATTATTGGAAGCATACGATGGGAGGGTGACGGTATGAAATGCGAACTGTGCAATGAAAATGACGCTGTTATCCATATTCAGCAGATTGTCGGCAATGAAGCCAAAGAGATACACCTGTGTGAGAAATGCGCTCACGAGAACGGTATCTCCTCCAACAGCGACAAGATAGAACTGTCCCTGAACGAGCTTCTCAACGGACTGATTGACTTCTCCTCCCGGCCCAGACGACAGGACACCTGTCCGACCTGCGGGGGACGACTGAAGGATTTCAGGAAAAGCGGTATGGTCGGCTGTGCCGACTGTTATACCACCTTTCGGGACGAGATCGTCAGTTATCTGGAGGAGTCCGTGGGGACCGTCAAACACGCCGGAAAATACCCGAAAAAACTGCAGGCCTACAAGACCCTTCTGGTGGACAAAGAGATCCTGAAAAAACGGCTGGAAGAGGCCGTGGCCGGTGAGGATTACGAAACCGCGGCAGGCATCCGGGATCGCATACAATCCATCGAGGCTGCGGAAGGAGGGGAGGGGTGATTTCCTTTGAGAGCACCGTCGACTCTCCGGGCTGGTATTCCCAGTCGGGTCCGGAAAACGATGTGGTGGTATCCACCCGTTTGCGCCTCTCCCGGAATCTTTCGGGATACCAGTTTGCTTCGAATCTGGACGCCCGGGAGGGCGAGGCGGTACAGACGGGTATACGGAATGCCTTCTCCGGTATGGGCAAGGAGTACCACTACTGCCCCATGTCGGATCTTGCCCCGGTTGAGCGTCGAATGCTTCTGGAGCGGAACCTGATTTCCCAGGATTTCAGCCTGCAGACTGCGAAAGCGGCGGTTCTCCGGGAGGATTTCAGGTTCTGCGCCATGGTTAATGAGATCGACCATCTGCGGATGGGGCTGATTTATGCAGGATCCTCATTTTCCGAACTCTGGAAGGAGCTGAACAGCATCGACAGCCGGCTTGAGGACTCCCTGGATTACGCGGTTTCCCTGGAGTGGGGCTATCTTACCGCTGATGTGAGCAACGTCGGAACCGGACTGAAAGCCTCGGCCATGGTGCATCTGCCGGCCCTGGTGGAGACCGGAATGATAGACAAGGCCCTCAAGGCTGTCGTGCAGCTGGGATACTCGGTAAAAGGCTTCTTTTCCGATACGGAGAACAGCCTCGGATATCTGTATCAGATTGCGAATCCTGTATCCACCGGGGAAAGCGAAGAGGATTTACTGGGAAAACTTGATGGTGTGGTCAATCAATTGGTACATTATGAGAGGACGGCACGGGAAGAAGTTCTCAAAAAGGAACGTCTGGCCACGGAAGACAAGATTTTCCGGGCCCTGGGAACACTTCTTCATTGCCGGATTATTGAATCCAAGGAGGCTATCGATGCCCTGAACCTTGTACGGTTCGGCATCGAATGCGGTATGATTTCTTTACCAATACCTGCGGTAACGTCGCTACTTTTTCTCAGCCAGAAGTCTCATGTACAGGGGCTGATGGAGAGGGAGAAAATACAGGATACACCCGTGGACGCCTATCGCGCCAGAATGATACGGGAAACACTCAGCAGTAAAATGGCAGGAGGATGGAATGTTTAAAGGCTTGACCCAGCGGGCCCAGCGTTTATTGACAATCTTCGCCCAGGAAGAGGCAAAACGGTTTCATTCCGACAAGCTTCTGCCGGAACATATTATTCTTGCCCTTCTGAAGGATGGTGAAGGGGTCGGTTACAAGGCCCTGAAAGAGTTAAAGGTAGACCCGGTGGAACTGCAGCTTGAGATCGAAAAGAGTATTCCCAAGCGGCATACGGGTTTTATTCTCGGGGATGTTCCCCCGTCAAAGCGGGGCAAAAAGATGCTCGAAGACAGTGCCGAAGAGGCCCGTAATCTGGGCCATGAGTATATCGGTACTGAGCATCTTTTGCTTGCCGCGGCCAGGGAAACCGGCAGTGTCGTCGCCCGTACCCTGGCAAAGTATAATGTTAACGTGGAAGCCCTGCGTTCCGCGATCACCGATCTCTCCGGTTCCAGCGCCGCCCAGCAGGCCCAGGCACGCAAGAGTGCTTCATCCGCTGGGCAGCAGAAACGGACCCAGCAGCATCCTAAAAAGGCGACCCCGACCCTGGATGAGTTTTCCAGAGACCTGACGGACTACGCCGTACAGAAGAAGCTGGACCCGGTTATCGGCAGGGAAGACGAGATCGAGCGGGTCATCCAGATCCTCGCCCGGCGCACCAAGAACAATCCGGTGCTCATCGGAGAGCCCGGGGTAGGAAAGACCGCCATAGTCGAAGGGCTTGCCCAGAGGATAACCGACGGAACCGCCCCGGAAGTCCTGATAGACAAACGGGTGGTGACCCTGGATCTTGCCTCGCTGATTGCCGGTACAAAGTACCGGGGAGAGTTCGAAGACCGTCTGAAGCGTGTCATGAAGGAGATCCTCAGCGCCGGTAACGTGGTCCTCTTTATCGATGAGCTCCACACCATAATCGGGGCGGGAGGCGCGGAGGGGGCAATTGATGCCTCCAACATGCTCAAACCGGCTCTCTCCCGGGGAGAGCTCCAGTGTATCGGTGCGACTACCCTGAACGAGTACAAGAAATACATCGAGAAGGACGCGGCCCTGGAACGCCGCTTTCAGAGCATCTACGTCAAGGAACCCTCGGTGGACGAGACCATTGAAATTCTGAAGGGAATAAAACGGCAGTACGAGGACCATCATAACGTAATCTATACCGACAAGGCCATTGAAGCCGCCGTCAGCCTGTCTCACCGCTACATAATAGAGCGTTTTCTTCCGGACAAGGCCATCGACCTGCTGGACGAAGCGGGAAGTCATAAACGCATCCGCAACAGTGTACGGCCGTCGGAGCTCTCGGAGCTGGAGCTCGAGATCGAGCGTCTGACGCAGGAAAAGATCAACCTGGTGAACAACCAGGACTATGAGCGGGCCGCCGCGTTGCGGGACACGGTCCGACAGCTGAAAGGGCAGGTCGAGGACCTCAAAAAGGGCTGGAAGGACAGCCTGAGGTCCGAGCGCAACATTGTAGATGCCGAGGATATCCACACCATAATAGCCCGCATTACGGGAATTCCGGTATCCCGGCTGGCCCAGAGCGAGTCGGAAAAGCTGCTGGATATCGAAGCTGAACTCCACAAGACCGTCATCGGGCAGGACGATGCCATCAAGGTCATTGCGTCGGCCATACGAAGATCCAGGACGGGCTTGAGCTCACCGAAACGCCCTCTGGGATCCTTTATCTTCCTCGGCCCTACGGGGGTGGGAAAATCCCTGCTGGCCAAGACCCTGGCGGTATTCCTTTTCGGAGACGAGAACTCCCTGATCCGCATAGATATGTCGGACTTCATGGAAAAGCACAACGTTTCCCGCCTGGTTGGAGCTCCTCCGGGCTACGTGGGTTACGAGGAGGGAGGTATCCTTACCGAGAAGATAAGGCGCCGTCCCTACAGTGTCATTCTGCTGGATGAGATCGAGAAGGCCCATCCTGATGTCTTCAATATCCTGCTTCAGGTGCTGGAGGAGGGTGAACTCCAGGACAACCTGGGGCACAAGGTCTCCTTCCGTAATACTGTCCTGATAATGACATCCAACGCCGGGGCCAGGGAGATTACCCGTGACTCGAGCCTCGGATTCCGGGCGGACGATGGCATACTGGATCACTCGGAGATCAAATCCTCCGCCATGAACGAGCTCAAGCGCTTTTTCCGTCCCGAGTTTATCAACCGGGTGGACGAGATTGTTGTCTTCCACAGTCTGAGCCGCGATCAGGTTTCCACCATTTTCGACATCCTGGTCGACGAAGTGCGCCTCCGGCTTCTGGAGATGAATATTTTTCTGGAGATCAGCAAAAAGGCCAAAGACCTGCTGCTTGACAAGGGTTACGATGTCAAGTTCGGAGCCCGTCCAATGCGCAGGATCATCCAGAAAGAGCTGGAGGATCCCCTCTCCATGGAGATTCTCAAGGGTAAATGCGCTTCCGGAAATGTTATTCAGGTAAGCGTGCGAAACGACAGGATATCCTTCAGGGTAAAAACCCAGAAGAAACTTCCTGCTCCTGCGGAAGTTGTCAATTGATTGTCACCTTCACGGGTCAGGAGTAGGTACTGATGGAGGGTTTTCTCGATTTCTACAGTCCCAGGCAGGAGGAGCTTCCCTATGGGGAGGCTCTCTTCTGTGCTCTCGACTTTGAAACCACCGGTCTGTATCCCGGTTCCGACTCGATTATAGAAGCCGGTGCAGTCCTGTACCGGGGAGGACAGGAGATCGATTCCTTTTCATCCTTTATCCGTCCCGCAGGGGAAATCCCGGCTGCTGCAACGGCCGTACACGGAATAGATGCCGGTATGGTGGAGGATGCTCCGGAACTGGAGGAGGTTTTTCCCTCCCTTCTTATCTTTCTGGAAGGGGCGATTCTTGTGGGGCACAATATCAATTTCGACCTCGCTTTTCTCGATGCGGGGTGCCGCAAAAGCGGCAGGCCCATGCCCTCAGCGCCGGGTATCGATACCTGCAGTTTTGCCCGGTCTGTCCTCAAAGGGGAGCCCAGCTACAGTCTTGAAAACCTGAGCAGGCGTTATGGGCTGGGGAATGGAAACCATCACCGGGCTCTGGATGATGCCCGCTCTGCCATGGGTCTTCTGTCGCTTATTGTTTCCCGCATTCCCGACGACGGCGAACTGAAAGCTTCCGATATCATACGCCGATCCAGGACTCGTCCGTATAATCCCCGCTGAATTCTTTATGTCTCTTCTCACTGGCCCCCTTTTATGGTAGGTTCATGCCTGCTATGAATCTTGAAGCTTTTGTACTGGGAAGCGGCGGTATGATGCCCCTGCCTTCCCGCCATTTAACATCTGTATTGTTACGAAAAGACGGCGATCTGTTTCTGTTCGATTGCGGGGAGGGAACCCAGGTTTCCCTGCGAAAGCTGAACCTGCGCTGGAAGAAGATCTCCGCGATTTTTATTTCCCATACCCATGCTGATCATGTTACCGGCCTGCCGGGAATCCTGATGCTCTCTTCCCAGGTCGACCGGGACGAACCCCTCTACATCTATGGCCCTCCGAAAATCCGGGACTATGTCGAGGCAAACCGGCGGGTCCTCGATATGTATATTAACTACGAAATACGGGTTATCGAGTTTACCGAGGGGGGGACTGTATTTGAGGGTAAGGATTTTTCCGTATCCAGTTTTCCCCTGGAGCACACGAAACCCTGTTTCGGCTATACCCTGGTGGAAAATCCGAGACCGGGAGTCTTCTACCCTGAAAAGGCCAGGGAGCTCGACGTCCCGGTGGGGCCGCTGTGGGCGACCCTCCAGGAGGGGAAACCGGTGCAAAACGCGAAGGGTGATCTGGTGGAACCCTCTCAGGTGATGGGAGAGCCGAGGAAGGGCAGAAAGTTCAGCTATGTGACCGACACTGTATATCGGGATGATATCGCCCCAAGGGTCAGCGGATCCGATCTGCTGATCTGTGAAGGGATGTTCGCTTCTGATCTTGAAGAGAGCGCGCGGGAAAAGAAACACCTTACCGCAAAACAGGCTGCAGGGATTGCCAGGGACGCCGGAGGAGTCAAGCGTCTGGGACTTATCCACTTCAGCCCCCGATATGGAAAACGGGAGCTCAAGAAATTAAAGGAAGAGGCAAGGGAGATATTTCCCGAAACCTTTCTGACCCGGGACCAGCAGGTACTGGAAATACCCAACGAGGATTAGGCCGGGCACGGGATTCAGACTGTTTCGGCCAGGCGGGCCCGGTACTTCTCGGGATCTGCCCGGAATCCGAAGACGGCACGGTCCGGATCCTGTCTGGATTTCCGGAGGGCCGATACAGCTTCGGTTAAAAGAAGATCCGGGTCAATGAGCCGGCCGCTTCGTGAGCTCAAGCCTCCCCAGGCGCTGATGTGGGGAAAGTTCTTTTCCAGTTGTTTACGGAAATCCCTGACCGTGCGAATCCCGTCATCGAGTTCCGTATTCGGCAGGATCAGGCATGCCCGCTCCGCGCCGTATTCATAACAGAGATCGCGGAAAACAAAGAATTGACGTATCTCCGGTGATACCTCCTTCAGTTTCAGGAGCGGATCAAGGCCATCAAAGACTATCACGGCAATTGTAAGGTCCTGGTCGAAGGAAGCCGCCCGCTTCAGTTCCGATTCAAGACGCATGGATAGATACTCGCTGGACATGAGACCCGAATCATGATCGGATTCAGTGTCTGCGGGTGCACTCAGGGCCCGAATTTCCACCCTTTCCACTGGTCTGGAACGGGGTAAAAAGGCCAGAATCAGGCCTGAGAGGAGCACCGCCGCGCTCGCGGTATACAGCAGAATTCGCAGCCGGGGAAGAAGTTCAGCCCGGTCGATAAGGGAACTCCGTATTCGAAGCAGGGTATCCGGCCGGCTGGCATCAAGGGAATACTCGTAGGTTCCATTTACAAGGGAAAGAAGGGACGATGAGAGGGCCTTCGAACGGTACAATACCCGCTCAGATTCCCCCTGTACAAGGTCGATGCGCAAAATGTCCTGCAGCTCCTCGCTGCCGGGGGTTCCCCCGCTGCGAATCAGCATCGCCAGTTCCATGACCTTTTCACGATTATTCTCGTAATTGTTTCGGGAGAGTCGTGAAAGATCGTACAGGACATAGGTTGATGCCGAGACAAGAATAAGTACAATCAATGCGGCATAGGTTTGCACAACAACCTTATTCATAGGCCTATTATACGGTAAATACCGGAAAAGTGAATCGATTTATTCTGGTTTTTTCCCTTTTGTCATGGCACAATGGAATGGATGAGAGAAGGAATTCATAATCCTGGTCTCCCTTCCGGCTGGTACCCCCGCAGTATGGAGAAAATACGTTCTTTCCTTGGTGAGCTCGACAGGGGCGACGCCATTCCCCATGGCTGCGCCTGTATCGTACCCCACGCAGGATGGACTTTCTCCGGCAGAACAGCTGCCAGAGCCATTGCCTCCCTGGAAGCCTGCGATGTTATCGTTCTCGTGGGCGGTCATCTTGGTCCCGGGGAAAAGCTTCATTGTCTCCCTTTCAGAGCTTACAACACCCCGGCGGGTTTTATCGAGACCGACGGGAAACTCGTCTCCCTGATAGATTCCCGCTTTGATCTTCATTATTCCGGCGGAGTTGACAACACAACGGAAGTACAGCTTCCTCTTATCGCGTTTTATCATCCGGATACGCCGGTTGTCGTGCTTCGTGCTCCCCCTTCCGGGCTTGCGTCTGAACTCGGTCAGATGCTTGCGGAATATGAAAAAGAAAAGAGCGTAAAGATCGGGGTGATCGGATCCACCGATCTGACCCACTATGGTCCCGGCTACGGTTTTACTCCCAGGGGCCCTGTTGGAGAGGCCTATGCCTGGATCCGGGAGGTCAACGACCATCGCTTTATTCAGGCTGCCATGAAGGGGGATGTGCAGCAGCTTCTGCGACTCGGCCTGGCTGAACGCTCGGCCTGTTCTCCCGGTGCGGCTGCAGCCGCGGTCTCCTTCGCATTTTCCTCGGGGTGCTCAAGAAGCCAACTCCTTGAGTATACCACCAGTTACGATATGATGCCCTCGGAAAACCTGGTTGGATACGCTGCGGTTCTCTATTCCCCTGCATAGAGGGAAACGAATTTCAGAAAGAGGCTGCGGGCTTCCTCGATAATTTCGCCGGTTACTGCGACGGAGGATTCACGCTGCTTTCTCAGAAATGAAATGAGGGGGTAGAGCAGCTGCACGGTACCGGGAGCGTTGTTTCTGAGTTCCTCCGAGATCTCACGGAGAAGCACGGAGGGTTTCGGGGTTTCCTCCGTCGGAAGGACCTGAAGGGCCTGTGCCCCGGACGATGGGGTACTTCCCGTTGCCAGAAGCGGGGCGGAAACGCCGTGGATCTTCAGCTTCCCGGAACACGTTTTCAGGTAGGCTGCCATGTTATCCCGGTATCGGTCAAGGCGAGGGCAGGGGTAAAGTCGGTTGTACTCGGGGATCTCCTGTCCCCTGCGTCCTTCGAAGGTAAATCCCAGGGACTGTGCAAGAAAGGGCGAAGTTCTTGTCTCCCTGAGGCGGAACCAGCGGTCCACGTAGGTTGCCGGAGCGTAGGGAATCCCTCCGGGCTGGGAATAATCAACGCCGAAGACTGTCAGCTCTTCCATCCCTGCGGAAAGCGCCAGCGAAAGGGCCGCCTGCAGAACGTTTCCTCCTCCGGTATCCATGATCGGAAGGCCGGTCTTCCGGGCCAGCGCAAGCTCCAAAGGAATCCCGCCGGCAAAGACGAAGGGTTTTTTGAGACTGCGAAGCAGTGCCGGCGGCGCGGAGAGGGTGACGGCCCAGGGGATGTCCAGACTTCCCGGCTGCATGGCATGAAGAAGGGTATAGTACTGGCTGTCGATGCTGACAACCAGGTCCGGTTTCAGATCCAGCTGCTGAAGAAAGGGAAGGGCGGTGTCCACTGCAATAAGCATGGAGTCCGCGGCCGTCCGCAGTAACAGCTCACGGTCTTCCCGCAGGCTCGGTCCGGCTCCCACAAGGATGGCCTTTTTTATCGATTTTTCAAAAAGAGAAAGATAATCCGATGCTGCGGGAAAGTCCTGAAGATAAGCAAGGTTGGCAATGCAGTTGCGGCTCCACAGAAGTCCGAAGTGGGCCTGCACTGAAAAGTCGTTCCTGATCTGGTTCAGGGCAAGATCAGCGGCACGTTTAAGCTGCTCATAGCGTTCCCGCCGGCGGATGGAGAGGGCCGGCAGACAGATAAAGCTGAAGCCGCCGTGAAGACCCGGCAGGTAGTTGTGCACCAGGTGATCAGTAAGCTCCTCGGGACCGGGATCGAGAAGCATTTTGAAACGCGGGTGTTCCAGGATTTTCCGGTAATCTCGTCCGCTGAGAAAACTCCTGAGGCGTCCCGGCCCGTCAATGATGAGAAGGACCTCCCTGTCGTTCAGGTTCAGAAACTCTTCCAGGTGCCACGCTGCACCAAGGCCGTAGACGACGGTGAACCCGGAATTTCCAGCGGTCTGAAGGAGGCGACGAGCCTCACGGGAAGGGTCTATCGTTGAATGCAGAGGATACTCCCGCTCTCCAAAGGTTTCGTACACAATCTGCAGGCCGTTTTTTGACGATGAGAAGCGGATGTACGGCTCCGGATCCGCCGCCAAAACCCGGCGGGCTATCTCCGGAAAGCGGCGTCCAAGGATGCTCAGGTTTGCTTCCAGAAGCTTCACGTTTCCTCCATGGAGGAAACGATTTCCCGCAGCTCCAGGATCTTCCCCGCTGTGTATTCGTCCGGATCCGCCTCGATTCCGGGAGGACATAATTTCAGCCGGAGCTCTCTGAAAAGGGGAGAGGAGGGATCCCGTGAAGCCATCCGACGGCTGTCGTCAAGGAGTTGTAACAAACGATCCTTTCTGAGACTGAAGGACGGGACGGAAATTCCCTGGAACGAGAGTCGCCCCTCGCTGCCTGAAATCTCTTCAGGATGTGGTGCCTGGACCGGAGGAAAAGGAAGGCCAATCCTGGATGGATTAAGCCGGAGAATTCTGTGCGCTGTCTCCTCCCCGAGGCCTGCGAACCAGTCGCTGTAGGTCCGGAGAGACGGAGACTGGCCCTGCTCCGGGGCTGTGTCCCGGGAGTAGCGGTATTTCCGGGAATAGAGAGGATGCGTACGGCAGACGTCTTTTGAAAAAGCAGGGTCAAAGCTGTGGGGCCGCACATGGGGATGTATATCGTCATAGCAAAGGTCGAGGCCGGCAATTATTACCGGTTCCCTGCTCAGGCCGAGGGAAAAGAATATGGCGCTTGCGGCGACGGTACCCATGGCAGGAATATTCAGGGGTTCGATATCAAGCAGGGACCAGAGGGCCTCCTCAAAAGGTTCACCGCAGCTTACGGGAAGAACCGGGCCCATGTGGCGGCGGATGCCGGTATCTGTAAAAAGCGGAGCCGCCAGAGGGACCTTCATGCCCTGAGCTTCTGAGAGATGCAGAGAGGCGTAGTACCCGGGATCTGTCTGGATAATGATGTCCGGAATACGCCCCAGGTTTCTGAGAAAGCTGAGGCTTGAGGGCAGGGCGATAAGGGCGGCCCTGCTGTTTCGAATATACTCCTCGTCGCGATTAAGGCTCGGACCTGATGCCGCAATCAGAAAGGGCCCCCGGGATTCTGAAATCCGGCAGAAATTCTGCGGGAAAAGGAAGTTGGATATACTGTTCCGTATCCAGCGGAAGCCGAAGGCTTTTATGGTGGTTATGTTACCGTTCAGAATGCGTATCCGCCGCTGGATTTTCGCGAGTACCTCCGAGGCTGTATCGGAAAATGCATTGATCGACGGCTGCCATTCCAGAAGAGCAAAACCCTGGACAAGGAGGATCTCTTCGTCAATGCAGCCCGTGAGGATTGCATCCAGAGGGTCCGAGGCCGGGGACCAGTATATTTCCCTTGCACCTCCGGAGAGATTCTCCGTCATCAGGTCGGAATGAAGAGACAGACTGACTATTCTTGTTTCGGGAAAGGTTCTGCGGACAGCCCCGGCAAGATACCCCAGCAGGTCACCGACAATAAGGACAGTCCCGGAGGCCTTAAAGGAACCGTGTATGCTGGAACGGACAAAACGTTCAGCTTCTCTGGAAGGATCAAACCGGGATATCAGGGCCCTGCCGTCCATGAGGGGAATGATATCTCCTGTTCGGCTTGCTTCAAAGCTCAGCATCGGCTAAGGCTGCTTCTCCGGCGGATACTGGGCAATAAGTTCCTCCAGGGAATCAAATGCGGCGGGAGGAGGTGCCAGGTGAAAATCTATCCCGGCCTCATTATCGGAAAAAAAGTTCTGCAGGGCAAGGCGAACCTGATGCTGCAGAAGCTTCGGATTCGGACGCTGCCGGGTTCCCAGCAGCAGGAGATACTCCTCGTCCTTCAGCGGAACAATCCGGGAGCTGCCCTCGAAGAGGGTTTCGATGATCCGCAGGCTGTCTCTCCTGGCTCTGAAAAGATCTACATCCGCGGAGAGGGCGGCAAGATGTATCAGCAGTCTGTTGAGGGAAAACCTTATTGCCGTCAATTCCTTTTTCCGGGAGTCAATCTTTCTCAGAAAATCTTTGATCTCCGAAACGCTGCCGGAGCTGCCTGTTCCCGGACTGCTCAAGCGGAGCAGTTTGTTTCGCCGGAGATAATTGCCCAGAGAAAGCTGCAGGGCCTCTATCTGATCTTCCGCCAGCGAAATGTAGTCCAGTTCGTTCGGCTCTTCGCCGAAAAGAAGGATCATTCCCGCCGGTTCATCATCGACACGGATCGCCAGCATGCGCAGATCTTCCAGGAGTTCATATTCCCTTGAAGAGAGAAAGGGCTCAAGAAAGGAGTAATCGTCAAAGGAGAGCCACGTCCCCTTCCGGGGGCTGCTGAAGGCATCTGCCGGAAAGCGGAGGCGGTTCCGGCTGGTAACATCCAGTCCGGTCTGTGCCCTGGGCAGAAAAAAACGCTCGTCCCTGTTTTTTGTGAGAAAAGCGCCTTTTTTTATGGAAAAAAGTTGTTTGACGTCTTCGAAAAGCTCCACGATCCCTTCCAGGGAGGGTGCCAGACTGTCGATCTTATCGCAGAGCTCCGTCAGCCCGGCCGCTGTGTCGGCCAGGTTTTTTTTTTTGCCCGGATCCCTGCCCGATTCGCCGCTTTTATTATCAGCCGGAGAGCTGTGGTCTTTGTACTCCTCAGCTCGGGCCCGCAAACCGCTTTTTGGCAGATTGCGGCGGGCCGAGGCTTTCTCAAGCAATCCCATTAGGACGATATCCCCAGTTCATCAAACAGTTTCTGATATACCTTGAAATGCTCGGATCTGGCAAACTCTTCAATCTTCTCTTCCGGCAGAGCCTCAAGAAGCTGGTCCATATAGGAGAGAACAGACTTTATCTCACTCTGCAGCGCAGGATTAAGGTCCAGAGACTCTGCGGAAGCTGCAGCATCTTCCCCGGTATACTCGGGTTCCGTGGCGGAATCTTCATACTCTTCTGCAGAAAGCTCATCAGCTTCGATTTCTTCAAAGTCATCAACAGAATCCCCGGCTTCAAGGCCGATTTCCTCTTCGCTCAGGTCGAGAATTTCATTCTCGGGAAATTCCGCCTCTTCTTCTGATGCTTCGATAATCTCTTCCATCTCCTGGGAGTCCTCGGGAGATATTTCCAGCTCTATTTCTTCCTCCAGATCTTCCAGTTCATTCCCGGTATCTTCGCCTTCAGTTTCCTCTTCTGCTTCGAGGGAAAGCTCTTCTTCCAGTTCTGAATCTTCCGATCCAAGTTCCAGATCTTCCAGATCGAGGTCTGCAAAATCCGGCTCTTCTGACTCTTCTCCAAACTCATCTTCGCTGAGGCTGAACTCATCACCTGCTTCAGTCTCCGGCTCTTCGGTACGTTCTTCCGCCGGGTACAGTTCTTCTTCCTCGATATCGAGGATGTCTTCGCCATCAAGAAGATCATCCGATCCAAGGTGTTCTTCAGGATTGTCCAGAAGTTCCAGTTCATCCTCGTCAAGGGTGTCAGCTGCTTCCGGGCTTTCGTCCAGATCCTCAAAATCATCCATGGCGGTGATGTCGAGTTCTTCCACTGCCTCGGATTCGGAAATATCGAAGTCTTCATCGTCTGCCCCGATTTCAGGCAGGCTTATCTCCTCTGCAGTTGCTTCCTCTTCCTCTTCAGGAATTCCCAGATCCGAAAGATCAAGCTCCTCCCCGGTATCCAGATCGGAAAGCTCGAGTTCATCCTCTTCGGTATCCGGCTCCGAGAGGTCTATTTCCTCTTCATGTTCCTCTTCCGGGCTTTCCAGTCCTGAAAGATCAAGCTCTTCAGTTTCTGACTCTTCCGTGCTTTCTTCGGCGGGGGAGAAGTCGATGGCCTCCGCAAGGCTGCTGTCCATGCTGGAGATGTTGATGTCGAGTTCCTCTTCGGGACCTTCGGAAGCTTTTCCCGCCTCTTCCGTAACATCCGCAGTATTCAGAATGTTGTCGAGCTCATCACCGGTCAGCGCGATGGTTTCATCCTCGTCTTCCTCGAAAAAGCCGGGCAGGCGCTCTTCGTCTTCCTCCTGATCCCGGTCCGCCGCTTCCCTTTCGGCGCCTGCGGGGGAAAGCTTCAGGCTGCTGAGCTCACTCTTGAGGGAGGCAAGTTCATCGCGAATTGAATGCAGTTCATCTTCAATTTTCCTCAGAACTTCGGATTTTTCCTCTATGGCCGTGTCCAGTTCTGAAGAGACGATGTTCTCCTCCACAAGGTTCTCCACGGAAAGTTCCGGCAGATCCTCTTCTTCGTCCTGTCCCAGGTCATCCAGGCTTATCTCCTCGGGTTCTTCGGAGAAAACGGAAGTATCGGAGAGTCCGGATTCTTCGGAATCCTTCTCCAGAGACATGGCTTCAAACTCTTCCTCATCAAAGGAGGGAAGTTCTTCCTGTCCGGCTTCCTCCGTATCCGCTTCCAGATTATCCAGGTCTAAATCGAAAAAGTCCTCTTCCTCGGATTCCCGGATTTCGTCTGCAGCTTCTTCTTCCTTATCCGGTGCTTCATATTCTGGTTCAAACAACTCGTCTTCCTCGTGCTGAGAGGTCTCTTCTTCCGAAGCCGGTTCGGAAAAAGAATCCTCCGGGGTGTCGATGGTGAAGATGTCTTCGTCGAGGGAGAACTCTTCCTCCGAAGGACTTTCCTGCTCTTCGGCTTCTTCCTCTTCGATGGAGTCAAAATCACTCATATCATCCAGGTCCTCCAGGCTGAAATCTTCCTCTATTGAATCATCCTCGCCGAATTCAGTCATCTCCGGGGCCTGCTCTGAAGTCGTATCGTCATTATTGTCTTCTTCTTCGGAGCCGCCTGTTTCAAGGTCTCCGAGAAGAGACTCCTCTTCCTCGGTCAGGAATGATGTGGCCCCTTCTATCTCGGGCAGATTCTCAAGGGAAAATGAGTCGCCGTCCGTTGTTTCGTCAATGTCTTCAGGGCCGGATTTTACCCAGACTCCGTACTCCTCAAGGGTCCCCCCCGTTGAATCGAGTTGTTCTGATGTATCCAGCGTATCAAAATCCTTTTCAACACCCATGGCCGTCTCCCGGATTATAGTTCACAGTACTCAATATATCGGCAAGAATCAATCATCCATTGAACAGAAATCTGATGCCCACTGTATAGTCAGAAATATATGCAGGAAACCCGGTATATACAGGTACTATCCAAGGGCTACCTCGTAACGCTGCCCTTATTCCATATCCTGTGTCCTCAGGTTTTTCCGCGATCCTCAACTCTGTATCAGCACGAGAGTTTGCGGGCACTGCAGGACCTGTCCTTCCTGATCAGGATAAAAAATACCATGGTTTTGGAGGCGCCCCAATATAAAGTTTAACCCTAGTTGGCCGTTATTTAAAGTATGAAGATTGGTACCCGTCTGCTTTTCTCGTTATATATCGGCTTTATGGCTGCCTCGCTTGTCTACTACCTGTACAGTCCAACGGGATTATTTGCTTATCGTCAGCTTCAGGGTGAGATTGTACGCCTTGAAAATAATCTTCAGGACCTGAAGGATCTTCACAGGGAGCTTTCCGGAGAATTCGACTCCCTGCGACGATCTTCCGAGACGGTAATTCTTCGGGCGCGGGACCTGGGCTATGCCCGGAGCGGTGAAACATTCCTGATGCTAGAGGATTTTAAGCCCAGACCGGGAAACTACTATTCCGTCGGACGGATTATAACTCCTGGAGCGGCTGAAGCGAATCGTAATGCAGCCTCCCTTCTGACTGGCATTGTTTCCATGGCTGCGGCTTTTCTGCTTATCGCAATTTTTACCAATCCCAGGGGAAGGGCAGACGGTTCTGCCCACAGTTAATGATGAAAACTCCTGACGGGATTCTGCTCAATCTTCAACCCTTTCCGCCCCGGGGAGAAATAATGCGGGACCTGCTCCTTGTCCTTAAGGAGCGGGATATACATACCTTCTATATCGACCCCGACAGACAGTTCTGCTGGAGTTTCGATCCAGCCCTGAAGGATTCCGCTGCCTACCCGGAAGAGTTCTTCCGGGGACTGCTTGCGACCGCAGAATCCCTCGGGCTCACACTGATTCCCGTTCTCTCCACCCGACGGATCTTTGAATTCATTCATGCCCATCCCGGAACAAAGAGCTCTGTATTGCCCGAAAAAGGAGCGCCCCAGATAAGTATCATTCAGCATCTTGTTGAAGACATGGTGGAGGATCTGCTCTCCGTGTTTGCCATGTCTCCCTGCATCGCAGTCACTGATTGCGGCCTGGAAGATGCGGAGGGCTCCGAAACCATGATTCCCGGGATATCCGAAATCCTGGAAGGGGTAGCTGAAGCCTTTGAGGAGAATCTTATTTCAATTGAACCCGGGGAGTGCTCATATGTCGAGGCAGAGGAAATCCGCGCCGGGTTTTCCGGCATTGTAAGGGTCCGTTCCAGACGTTTTTCGGGATTTTCCCTGCCGTCTCCCCCGGCATGGCTGGAACTGCTTCCGGAACCCCTGGTTTCTCGGGTCGCGGAGTTCACGGATTCCTATGCTCGAACAGACACACTTTTCAACGAGGCCTGGCACCTTCTGCGCCTCAGGTGGGAGAGAAGAACGGGAAGTGCGGCTCCCTTCATGGCAAGGCTGCGGGAGATCCGGAAGTTCGCTTCTCCTTTAAGGGAGCAGGGGAAAAGGCTTTTTCATTCGGAATGGTTCGAAAATGAACAGAGACGATGGCATTACTCCCTTTACGAGGCTGCTCTCCACCAGTTTGCAGTCCGGCCGGGATCCCAGGAGGAACTCTCCTCTGTCCGCGCACTGCTGGATCCGGTATCTGGAGTCAAGAGGTAGATATGAGCTCAATTCCGGTTATTTCGACGGCAAAAAACATCAACTCCCGTATAAGAGAGTATGTTTCCCGGCAGTTCTCCGGGGATGAACCGATTTTCCTCACAAAAAGGGAGGATGTCCTCGCGTATCTGAAATATGAGCTGCCCGAACTGGTGATTTATAATCTGAGCGACGGGCAGATCAACATCCGCGGAGTACTGGACGAGGTATTGAAGGATCCCTGGATTCTTTACGGAGGAATAATCGGCATATACAAAGGAAGTCTGGACCCGGAGTTTGAAGCCTACCTCAAACAGTTCAACTGCATATCTCTTATTCCTGAGTATGACCTTGATTTCAGCTTTCCCAGGGCCTTGAGAATAATCCGTCAGAACAGGAACATTCTGTTTCACCGGGACCTGTACAATAAGCTCTTCGACTCAATAAACGGTGCCTTCGTTATCGACAACGATCCCTTCGATATAAAAACCTATGCCAATCTTTTAACCAACTATCTGTTCAATTCAGATTTTATCAATAAAGACTCCAGGGACAGGCTTCAGGTTTCCCTTATGGAGCTTCTCATGAACGCCATCGAGCATGGAAACTGCCGTATTTCCTACGAAGAAAAGAGCAGCTGGCTCAAGGATCACAATGATATCTTTGAACTGATCCGGGAGAAGAACAGAAATCCCGAAATTGCCCGGCGAAAAGTCCGGTTCAATTATCATATAACAACCGACCACAGCAGTTTCTCCATCTGTGACGAGGGTGAGGGCTTTGACTGGCAATCGGTAATATGCAACAGTGACAGCAGGGTCAATCTGGGAAAACACGGTCATGGTATACGGATGTCCAATTACTACATGGGCGGGCTTGAATACAACGAGGCCGGCAACTGCGTCTCCTTTCGGATCATGCATCAGAAGGACGAGGTCAACATTGTCCCCGGAATCCTGCGGGGGCAGAAGGAACGGATATTCAATGACGGAGAGGTGGTTTTTACCGAGAACGAGGACTCGAATTACCTCTATTATATTGTCAGCGGAACCTTTGACGTTACCTCCAAGGGCAAACATCTCTCCACTCTGACGACTGCGGATATGTTTCTCGGGGAGATGTCCTTTCTGATCAATAACCGGCGTTCCGCCACGGTCACCTCCAGGGGAAGGTCGATTCTCCTGAAAATTTCCAAGGTTGATTTTGTAAATCTGATACGCCGGAATCCACACTACGGTCTCTTCCTTGCACGGCTTCTGGCTCAGCGCCTGTCCAGGTTAAATGAATATATAGCAAAAATGTAATTTCCCGGGTCCCTCCACGAAAATCCCCCAAGGCAGATGCTCCTTTCTATTGATGATTCTTCCGGTTTACTGATACATTAGACGCACACGACTGGCGCTGCTTTGAAGGCGGAATCGACCGCCGGGAAGTTATCCGCCGTTGTCCCGCGCGCCTGGGGACGCGACGCATATTTAGGAGGATTTATGAACATCACCAAGGAGTATCTCTCCGCCAATCCGAATCCCGATGCCGGCGCGCTGGCGTATGTAGCCTCACTGGAGTCGGTCCATTCCGTTGCCCCGGAAATTGCCGACAAGATTGTGCAGGAACTCGCGGACCAGCGGACGAACCTGAAGCTTATCGCCAGCGAAAACTACTGTTCCCTGCCGACCCAGCTGGCGATGGGAAACCTGTTAACCGACAAGTATTCCGAGGGTTTCCCCTACCACCGCTTCTACGCCGGCTGCGATAACGTCGATGCCGTCGAGAGCAGGGCGGCGCAGATTGCCTGTGAGATTTTCGGCGCCGATTACGCCTATGTTCAGCCTCATTCGGGAGCCGATGCCAACCTGATCGCCTACTGGGCCATATTGAACCAGCGCATAGAGGTTCCGGGCCTGGAGGAGATTGGCGAGTCCAATCCCTCGAACCTTTCCCGGGAGGACTGGGACAGACTGCGGGAACGTCTCGGAAACCAGCGGCTCCTGGGCCTGGATTACTATTCCGGCGGACACCTGACCCACGGATACCGCCACAATGTTTCCGCCCAGATGTTTGATTCCTACACCTATACGGTTGACCGTGAGACGGGACTTCTCGACTATGACGCCATCGAGGCCCAGGCCGAGGAGATCAAACCCCTGATTCTGCTGGCCGGTTACAGCGCCTATCCCCGGAAGATCGATTTCAAACGTATGCGCCGGATCGCCGACAAGGTCGGGGCGGTGCTTATGGTGGACATGGCCCACTTTGCCGGTCTTGTCGCCGGAGGTGTCTTCAGCGGAGATTTCGATCCCGTGGCCCACGCCCATGTAGTCACCACTACCACCCACAAGACCCTCAGGGGACCCCGGGGCGGAATGATTCTCTGCACGGAGGAGTTCGCCGAAGCCGTCAACAAAGGATGCCCCATGGTAATCGGCGGGCCGCTGCCCCACATCATGGCCGCCAAGGCGGTAGCCTTTACCGAAGCGGCCAAGCCGGAGTTCAGGGAATATGCAGCCAGGATTGTAGATAACTGTCAGACCCTTGCTGCGGACTGCCAGGCCGAGGGAATGACTATCGCCACCGGCGGGACGGACAATCACCTGTTTCTTATCGATGTGCGGGGTTTCGGGCTAACCGGCCGTCAGGCGGAGAGCGTGCTTCGGGAATGCGGTATTACCCTGAACCGGAACTCCCTTCCCTTTGATCCCAACGGTGCCTGGTATACCTCGGGTCTGCGTGTAGGTACCGCCGCCGTTACCACCCTGGGAATGGGAAAAGGCGAGATGAAAGAGATTGCCTCAATCATCGGTACTGTACTCGGCAATACCCGCCCCGCCACCGTTACGAAGGGAAAGAACGCAGGAAAGTCCAGCAAAGCCAGGTATGAAATATCTGAAGAGGTGGCAGCGGCAGCAAAGCAGAGGGTAAGGGATCTTCTGTCGAGGTTCCCTGTATACCCGGAACTGGACCTTAACTTTATGCAGGAGCATTTTCAGGACTAATTCGAGGAGAAAACCCATGGCAAATACAACAAAACCTGCGCGGACACTGCGCAGCACCACTACGACCTTCGGCCGCAGGATGGCGGGGGCCAGAAGCCTGTGGCGGGCAAACGGCATGAAGGAGGAACAGTTCGGTAAGCCGATAATAGGCATTGCCAACTCTTTTACCCAGTTTGTTCCCGGCCATGTGCATCTGCACAGCATAGGACAGCAGGTGAAGGAATGGATCGAGGAGCAGGGCTGTTTCGCGGCGGAGTTCAACACCATCGCCATCGACGACGGTATTGCCATGGGACACGACGGCATGCTCTACAGTCTGCCGTCCCGGGACCTTATCGCCGACAGTGTCGAATACATGGTCAATGCCCACAAGGTGGACGCCCTGGTCTGCATCTCCAACTGCGACAAGATCACCCCGGGCATGCTGATCGCAGCCATGCGCCTGAATATTCCCACAATCTTTGTCTCCGGCGGTCCCATGGAAGCCGGCCGGGTAGGGGAGAACCGCTACGATCTTATAGACGCCATGGTCATGGCCGCCGACTCCAAGGTCGACGACGAGACATTGACCCAGGTGGAACAGAACGCCTGTCCTACCTGCGGTTCCTGTTCAGGCATGTTTACCGCCAACTCCATGAACTGTCTGGCCGAGGCAATCGGACTGGCACTGCCGGGGAACGGCACCATAGTGGCGACCAATGAAAAGCGTATCGATCTTTTCAGGTCAGCGGCGAAACGCATTGTTGAAATGGCCGAGGCCTACTACTTCAAGGGCGATGAATCCGTTCTGCCGCGATCGGTGGCGAATCGCCAGGCCTTCCTGAACGCCATGAGCCTCGATATCGCCATGGGCGGATCTACCAATACCATCCTGCATCTTCTTGCCATCGCCCTGGCCGGGGAGGTCGATTTTACCATCGACGATATAGACAGGCTTTCCCGCAGGGTTCCCTGCCTCTGCAAGGTTGCCCCCAGTTCTTCCTACCACGTGGAAGATGTAAACCGGGCTGGAGGAATCCTCGGCATCATGGCAGAGCTCGACAGAGCCGGTCTACTGGATACCTCCGCAGGACGGGTTGACGGTCTCAGTCTGAAAGAGGCTTTAGCCCTCTACGATGTGAAGGCGTCTACAATCAGCGAAGAGGCCGATTCTGTCTACCGGGCGGCCCCCGGGGGCGGCCGCAATCTGGTTATGGGCAGCCAAAGGGCCCGCTTCAGAGAGCTGGACCTGGACCGGGAGAAAGGGTGTATACGGGATGTTTCCCATGCCTATTACGACGACGGCGGCCTTGCCGTGCTCTACGGAAACATCTGCTCCCGGGGAGGTATTGTCAAAACCGCCGGTGTGGATCCCTCAATATTCCATTTTGAAGGCAGGGCCAGGGTGTTCTATTCCCAGGACCAGGCTGTTGAGGGGATTCTCGAAGGAAAGGTCGAGCCCGGCGACGTGGTCGTAATACTCTACGAAGGCCCAAAGGGCGGACCGGGAATGCAGGAGATGCTCTACCCGACATCCTACCTCAAGTCCATGGGGCTGGGAAAAAGCTGTGCACTGATTACGGACGGCCGTTTTTCCGGGGGGTCCTCGGGACTCTCCATCGGACACGTTTCTCCCGAGGCCGCCGCCGGCGGAGAGATTGCCCTGGTCCGGGAAGGGGATACGATTCTTATCGATATTCCGAACCGTAAGCTGGAACTTGTAATCAGCGATGAGGAAATGAATAACAGGAAGGCGGAAATGGAAGCTAAAGGTCCCGATGCCTATAAGCCGACCGGCCGGGAACGGGAAGTCTCGACAGCGCTGAAGATCTACTCCATATTTGCCTCTTCCGCGGACACGGGTGCGGCCCGAATGCTGCCGGAATAATGGAAGGCAGCTCTAAAAACGTGGTATTTTTACCATAGTCAAGGAGGAAAGATTTTGTAGCGCCCGCAAACTCTTGTGGTAACAAGTGGTGAGGACCGCGGGAAATCTTGACGACGCCGGATATGGGGAAAAGAGTAGTTTTTAGAGGTGTCCTGGAAAAATAGACAGTGTCAGGGCGCGGCTCCTTCCGGGGTCGCGCCTTTTTTTTCTGTTTTACGAACGAGACTCCGGAAAAAAAGCCCCTACAGGGACATCAGGATAACATAGCCCGCAAAAGAGAGAATCGTATAATAGATCAGGAGCTCGCTGAAGAAGGAGATCTCCTCATGGTGATCCTCTTTAATAAACAGGGGAAGTATGAATGGCGGGGGCAGCAGGATGAAGGCGTAAAAAGCCAGCTGAAAAAAATCATCCACCCCCGGAAGTCCCTCCATGAGATGCACAAGGGCTATACCGATAACGAGGACCGCAATCCAGCGGCTTGTCAGAAGTGCCAGGGATTTTGCAAGGGGGATCCTTCTGAAGCTGATTGAATAGCCTATAATGAAAAGAATAAGGGGTGCTATAAGGGCGCTGATCATCTCGAGGCTCTTCAGGAAAGCCCTGCCAGCGATTACGCCGGAAATTTCCGGATAGATGTGAAGCACATTGACAAGGAAGCCCAGGGCAATGGAGATGGTGGTGGGGGTTTTGAAAAAATCTTTCAGTATCCGGGTGATTTCAATCTTTCCGGTTTTTCTGGAGCTGAGGATCGGAACATATACGAACCAGATAAAAATCTCGTGACCGAAGGCGATCATGGCAATGGTGGGCAGTTTCTCCATGCCCCAGATAGCCGTAAAAAGGCCTATTCCGATCATGCCGAACTCAAAACCGGTAAAATAAGCGTTTGTGTACTCCTCGGGAAAAAGTCGGGGCAGGGTTTTATGGAGAATGCCGCCTGTGAGATAGAGGATTCCACAAAAAAGGAAGACCATAAGAAATATCCAGGTCTTTTCTATTCTCATGTCCGCCTGGGCAAAGGCCAGAAACAGGGCACTCGGGAGGGCTATCTTTATGATAATTGTCTTGAGGCCGTCCACGGCCTCTCTGCCGAGAATGGAAAACCTGCGAATGAGTACACCGGTTCCCAGAAGAAGAAAAACAGGAAGAAGACTGACGATCATTTGATTCATGCTGCCTGGTCCTTGTTCAATGAAATACTGAAGATGATGTTATAGTTACCCGAGGCCGTCGGGATATAATTGTAGCTCCCGCCGATCTGGGAGCAGAGGTTTCGTATCAGGATTACCCCCAGCTGTTTTTCAAGTACCTCTTTTGTCGATTCCGTGATTCCGGGACCCGTGTCGAAGACCCTGATTGTGTACGCTGTGTTCCCGGCAGAATCCATCGCCGTGTCAGGTGCAAGTTCAATATTCAATTCTCCGGAGCCGTCGGAAAAGGCGTAGGAATAAAGGAGGCTGATAACTTCGTTGACAATCAGGGCAAGGGGGGTAGCCAGGTCAACCCCGCAAAAAAGCTGATTTTCATTCATCCTGTAGTTGATTCTGACCCCGGGTTTTTTTACGGAGTAGTATGCGTCGGCCGCAATATACCGCAGCAGCTCAGCGATTTGGACCTTCAGCAGAATACCGGAGTGCAGCATCCGTTCGTATACCTGGGCCATTACCTGTATCCTGCGTCCTGTTTCGGAAAAATTGGCTGCTTCAGAGGGCAGCAGGGCGGAGTTTCGTCCCAGGTTAAGAAGACTTGATATAATCTGGAAGTTGTTTTTTACACGATGATGGACCTCTTCCAGAAGAATGCTTTTTTCTTCCACCAGGTTCTCCAGTTCTTTCTCCCGTTCCTCCAGGGTATGGACCGTCTCGATGAGTTTTGCCCGTTCCTCCTTCAGCTCCCGGATATTCTCAAGCAGTTGAGGATAATAGCTCTTTCTTGCCGAGCTTTCACCCAGGCCGATTATCTTGTCCCGTATTTTCTTATTGCTGTTACTCATTTTTGTATTTTTCGGTGGAGGATTTTTTCATAGATTTTTATAAGATCGTCTGTATCCGCATCTTTCGGGTTTGTTACCGTACACGGATCGTTCAGGGCCCGGTAGGCCAGCTTGTTCACCGTTGTCTCATCGATCGCTCCGGCATCGAGGGAGTTCCCCAGGAACAAAAGTTCCCGCAGGTCCTTCAGGGCTTCCTTCAGGACATGAGGGGTGCTTTGCAGCGGTATATCCTCCAATGCCCTGCGGGAAAGAACTGCAGCAACCCGGCGGTACCTTTCCGGTTCAGCGTCAAAATTAAACAGAGATACATGCTCCAGCAGCAGGGAGTTGCAGAGTCCGTGGGGCAGATCGAGCAATCCCCCCAGGGAATGGGCCATGGCATGGACGAGGCCCAGGCTTGCATTGGAAAAGGCGAGTCCCGCAAGAAGACTTCCCATCATGATTCCCGACCGTACCGTACTGTCCCGGGGTTTATTGATAACCCGGGGCAGATACAGGGCGAGGTACTCCATGGCTCTGAGGGCGTGCATATCCGTAACCGGGCTTGAGGCATTGGATACAAACGCCTCCACCGCGTGGGTCAGGGCGTCCATTCCGGTTTCCGCGCTGAGGGCCATGTCCATGGTTTTAGTTGTTTCCGGATCAATCAGACTTATATCGGGGACAACCCCTTTGCTGACGATGGCAATCTTGTTGGAATTTCCGGTATCCAGAATGATAGCGAACTGGGAAACATCCGCCGAGGTACCTGCAGTGGTGGGTATGCAGATAAGGGGAGGCATGGGTACGGGAACATTGTCTACGCCTTCAAAGGAGAGTATGCTCCTGTCATTGGAAACGACGATCCCGATTCCCTTGGCGCAGTCAATGGGACTCCCCCCGCCGACAACCAGTATCATGCTGCAGTCGTTCTGCAGATAGAACTCCGCGCCTTTCATGACCTCGGTATCCCGGGGATTCGGGCTGACGGAGTCATACAGGGCATAGGGTATCCGGTTCTGCCGGAGGAGCGCTGCAATCTCTTCCGTCCAGCCTGCATCTTCCACACCCGGGTCGGACACAAGCAGTACCTTGCCGCCTCCGAAGGTCCGGATATAATCGGGACAGCGTTTTCGGGCGCCGATGCCGAAAATAAACTCCGGGGCTACAAACTTTCTCATTTCCGTCAGGCCGTGATCAACCTGCATTCAGGATATCGCCTTCCTTAAAATATAAGCTTCTGAAACGGGAACTGCAGTTCTAATATAATAATATGATCCGTGGTCGGCCTTTGCAACAGGAAGCAAATCCTTATCCAATAAAACAAAAGCGGTATCCGCCAGAAAGGCTGTGTCCGGGCCTAGGAACTCTATTCTGTCTTCCGCCAGGATCTGGTTTTTAACGTTCAGTTCCCAGGTGCCCGGATGTTCAGGGTGCTGTTTTCCCAAACTCCCGAGAAACATGTAGCGCCGCTGGTAGCTTGTCCGGGTGGGCTCCTCTATATCCGTTTTACTGAAGTAGAAGCCCGTGGAGTACTCCCGGTGGCTTACGTTAAAAAGCTCCTCTCTGTAGGCGGAAAAATCCGGATCAGCCTCTCCCTCCAGACTGTCCAGGGCTTTACGGTAGGCCCTGGTCACGACGGCGGTGTAATAGATCGACTTCATTCTTCCCTCGATCTTGAAGGAATTGATCCCGGAATCTTTCAGCTCTTTCAGGTGGTCGATCATGCAGAGGTCTTTGGAGGAGAGGATCGTGGTAAATCCTTCACCGGTCTCCACCGGGTAGTACTCCCCGGGTCGCTTCGACTCCTCCAGGACCCGGTAGTCCCAGCGGCAGGAGTGGGAGCAGTTTCCTTCGTTGGCACTTCTGCCCGCCATGTAGGCGCTTAAAAAACAGCGTCCCGAGTAGGCGAGACACATGGCACCGTGAACAAAGGCCTCCAGTTCAATCTCCGGAACGGCCCGGCGGATCTCTTCAATGTCGGCGAGGGAGGTTTCCCGTCCTAGGATTATGCGACGGAAGCCCAGATCCCGGTAGACCTTGACGGCCTCTCCGTTTATACAGTTCGCCTGGGTGGACAGATGCAGAGGGGTGTCGGGAAACCGCCGCTGCAGAAGCCGGGCTGCCCCCAGGTCGGAGACGATAAAGGCATCCAGGGGGTACTCTCCCAGATAGTCCAGGTTTTCCTCCAGGGAGCGGATGTCCGAGGGGTGAAAATAGATATTCAAAGCGGCGTAAAGCTTTCGATCTCCCTTGATTCTGCGGATTATTTCGAACTCTTCGTCGTGGAAATTCTCCGCCCTGGCCCGGAGGGAGAAGGCCTTGATTCCGATATAGGCCGCATCGGCTCCATAGCTGTAGGCATAGCTCAGTTTTTCCAGGTTCCCCGCGGGGGCAAGCAGTTCGCTCTTCACGGCAGACGCCGTTCCTGGAAGAAGCTTCGGTGGGCATCGAGGAAATAGAGGAAATTATGCTGAATCCCTTCAAAAAAGAGCTCAGTCATGCGTGCAGCCGGCCGCCCGATATAGCGGTAATGCCAGCTTTCCCAGGCGTATCCGGTCAAATCCTCGTAGCCTTCAGGGTATGAGAGGGAGAAGCCGAAGCGCCAGGCATTCTTTTTCAGCCAGCGGCCTTCGGGGGTTTCCGCAAAAGCGTCGGTAATGGAGCCGAAGTCAACGGTAGTCCCCAGCTGATGCTGACTGGTTCCCGGCCGGGCGGAGATCCTGTCAGCGGCTTCCTGTCCCATCTGGTTCACGTGCCGCTGGTAAACCTGTTTCTGGTAATCATAGGAGCGGTAGCTTGAGGAGTAGACAAGCTTGAGCCCTTCGTTTCGGGCGGCCTGGTCCATGGCCAGGAGATCCGGCATTATTCGTTCCCGGAGGCTCAGGTCCTTTCTGTTCAGTGTAAGGGGGAACTCCGTCAGGGCGACGAGGTCCTCCGGTGTGTAATCCTCCGGAAGGGTATGCTTCTTGTCGGCAATAAGGAAGAGATCCTCCGGTTCCTTCAGGATCTCCCGCATCAAAAGCAGAAACTCCGCGGGGCGGACCATGATTGCCTCAGCGGTCCCCGGATTCGCGTTATCTGCGGCAAAGCGGGCAAGGTCGTCCCGGGACAGGGAGAAGTCCGGAATAAGCGGAAACGGATTCTCCCCGGCCTTTGCGGCTTTGTCCTCCGCCGGCTCTATTGTCTCCTCTCCGATTCCGGGAGAGCATGAGACCAGCACAAGCAGCAGAGCAAGGTTTATAAGGAGCCTCATGGGGTTCCTTTCTTTTTTCCCGACTTTGTGCCTGCTTTGGTCTCCCCGTCGGTGCCGACTCCGGGAAGCAGCAGATCCAGGACCTCTTCCATCCGTTCCACCGGATAGAAGCTAAGGCCCTTGCGGACCTTTTCCGGAATCTCGTCCAGATCCCTCTCGTTGGGTTTGGGGATAATTATCTTCTTAAGCCTGTTCCGCCTGGCGGCTATTACCTTCTCCTTGAGTCCGCCGATGGGAAGCACGTTTCCCACGAGGGAGAGTTCCCCGGTCATGGCGAAGTCGGCTTTGAGCTTCTTCCCGGTTGCCAGGGACATCAGCGCTGCGGTCATGGTAATCCCGGCAGAGGGGCCGTCCTTGGGGGTCGCCCCGGCGGGAATATGCAGATGTATCTGGTTTTTCTCAAAGAAGGACTTGTCCACTTTGTAGCGGCCGGCTATGTGCCGGGAGTAGGTATAGGCAATCCCCGCCGACTCCTGCATTACACTTCCCATCTGACCGGTAATCCGGAAGCCCTCTTTTCCGGGATTCGACACCGCCTCGATAACCAGGATGTCTCCGCCGAAGTTGGTCCAGGCAAGACCCACAGCGGTTCCCGGTACGGCGGCCTGCTTTTTAACGTCTTCCCGGAATATGGGCTTGCTGAGGTACTCCTCCAGGTCCGCTGCGTCAATCTTGACCGGAGGTTCCAGCTCCTTCAGTACCAGCCTGGTCGCGATTTTACGGTGTATCTTGTCCACCGCCTTCTCGTAGTTGCGCATTCCGGCTTCCCGGGCGTAATTGACCGCAATCCCCGAGAGGGCCGCTTTGGTAAAACGGACCTGGCTCTTTTTGAGTCCGTGCCGGGAGAGGGATTTGGGGATTATGTACTTGCTGGCGATGGCGATCTTCTCCTGCTCGATATAGCCCGAGAGACGGATAACCTCCATCCTGTCCAGAAGGGGCCGGGGAATCGTATCCAGGGTATTGGCGGTTACGATAAAGAGCACCGTGGAAATGTCGAAGGGCAGGTCCAGGTAGTTGTCCCGGAAGGAGACATTCTGCTCCGGGTCCAGCACCTCCAGCAGGGCGGAGGAGGGATCTCCCTGGTAGCTGGCTCCCATTTTGTCGATCTCGTCGATCATAAATACGGGGTTCCGGGATTTTACGATCTTGAGGCCCTGAATGATCTTGCCCGGCATGGCACCGACGTAGGTGCGGCGGTGGCCCTTTATCTCCGCCTCGTCCCGCATTCCCCCCACGGAGAAGCGGAAGAACTGCTTGTTCAGCGCCCTGGCAATGGACTTGCCCACGGAGGTCTTGCCCACCCCCGGGGCACCCACCAGGCAGATAATCGAGCCCTTGGTGTCTTTTTTCAGTTTGCGTACCGCCAGAAACTCGATGATCCTTTCCTTGACCTCGTCCAGACCGTAGTGGTCGGCGTCGAGGATTTTCCTGGCCTTTTCCAGTTCAAAATCCTCCGGCTTCGGCTCCTCCCAGGGAAGGGATACAACGGTATCCAGGTAGTTGCGGGTAACGATAAATTCCGAGGCGTTCGGGTCCATAAGAGAGAACTTTTCGAGTTCCCGTTCCACTGTCTCCCGTACTTCCTCCGGCAGAGGAAGGGTATCGATGAGTTCCCTGAAACGCTGGTATTCCCCGCTTTTGGCATCCACGGGCATGCCGAGCTCTTTCTTTATTGCCTTGAGCTCCTCCTTGAGAAAGTACTCCCGCTGGCTTTTTTCGATTTTCTCGTTGATCTGCTGCTGAATCTTCTTCTGAATACTCAGGAGTTCCTGTTCCTTCTTGATGAAGATCAGCACCTGTTCCATCCGTTGCTGAACGTCCAGGGTTTCCAGGATACGCTGCTGGTCCTCACGCTTGATATTCAGGATGGAGGTAATGAAGTCTGCGATCTTGCCGGGATGGTCTATGTTGATCATGTTGAGGCGCACCTCTTCGGAGAAGATGGGATTGTTCTCCGAAAGCTGCTTCATCTCCGTCAGGAGTGCCCGGGAGAGGGCCTTCACCTCGTCGGACTGGTCATTGATGTCGTCCAGATAGTCAACCGCCGCCGATATCGGCTGCTCCTGGGTAATGAATTTCTTTATTTTAAAGCGTTTGAGGGTGGAAATAAATATGTTCATACCACCGTCGGGAAGATTGATACGCTTTACTATCTTGGCCACCGTTCCCACGGAATGCAGTTCGCTTCCCACGGGGCTTTCCGTTTCCGGATCCTTGAGCAGAGCCAGGCCGATGAGCCCGTTGGACTCCATGGATTTATTGACAACCTCCATGTCCTCCTGGCCGGAAATCATCAGGGGAGTAAATATTCCGGGAAATATGGGGCGTCCGTTCAATGGGATTATGAACAGCTTGTTGGGAAGAATCTGGTCCGCCGGTATTATGTTTTTTTCTGCCATGAGAACCTCGTCTGGTGTTTGTTGTTCGCGGGTCTATAAGGTACAAAGATTTATTGAAATCATCAATAGAAAGATGTATTATGACCGGAAATGAGCCGCGCCAGTGTAACAGAAGCCCTGATCCTGCGGGCATCCCGGGTTGGAGAGTATCACAAGCAGCTTCTGTTGCTGACCCCCGACACGGGGCTGGTAAAGGCCCTGGCTTTCGGTGCCTTCAAGGGAAAAAGCCGCCTGGTCAGTGCAAGCGATCCCTACTCCCATGCCAGGATCCACCTGTACCGGAATCCGGTACGGGATCTTCTCAAGATTACCGATATCGAGGTGATCCATACCTACGAAGGTCTGAGAAACGACCTGGAACGCAGCTACGCCGCAGCTCTACTGGCGGAACTCGTCGCAGCCAGCTACGGAGGCGGAGGTCCGGATTACCGCTACCCCTTCGGTCTGCTGCGCCGCTGTCTGATGGTTCTGGAGACCGGGGACGCCAGGGCGGGCCGCCGGACGGTGTTCCAGTTTCTGCTTCGCTTTCTGCTGCACGCCGGCTTTCTGGGATCCCCCGGGGAGTGCGGTCGCTGCGGAGTCGATTTTTCCCCCTCACAGGAGGTTTTCTTCTACAGCCGGGACGGAGAACTCATGTGCGGATCCTGCGCTGTGGAAGGGTCCCTCCCGGTCTCTCCGGGGGTACGGCGTCATATGGAAGGGGCTTCAAAGTTCCCCCTGTCCAGGGCCCTGGAGATCGGGACAGACACATCTCTGGAGCAGGGGCTGGTCCGCCTGCTGCGGGATCTTCTTCAGATTACCCTGAATCTGCAGTTGAAGTCCTTTGAGATCTATTTCGGGTTACCCGTCGTATGATAAAACTGAGGCTGTTTACCGCCCTGGTGCCGGAATCGGAGCTGATTAAGGGTATCATTGCCCTTCAGAAGACCTGCCGGCGAAGCGGCATGGAGAATCTGCGGTATATAGAGACAGAAAACCTGCATGTAACGGTGAATTTCCTGGGGGATACCAGTCCACAGGATCTCAGTGTTCTGCATGAAATCCTGACGGGGGGAGTTTCCGTGCTGAAATCCCCGGCGTTCCGGCCCCATACCCTGGGACTTTTTCCTTCCCCCCGGCGGGCGAGGAGTATCAACCTGCTGCTGGAAGACCCTGAGGGCAGCATGGATGCCATGTTCCGGCATCTCGACGGGACCTTAAGAGGCGCAGGTTTTCCGGGGGAGAGGCGGAGCTTCCGTCCTCACATCAGTTTCGGCCGTTTCCGGAGCCGCCGGGGTGAGCTGATGGAGGAGGATTCGCTGCCCTCTTTGACCGCGGGTATCAGGAGAATTTTCCGGTGCAGTGAGCTTGTTCTGTTCCGTTCGGAACTGGGACCGGGCGGGGCGCGCTACTATCCCGAAGGACGGTACCGCTTCGGGAACCAGACAAATTTGGGAGATTGATAAGGCATGGTTTGGCAGAAATATCCTATAGAGAGCGATACGGTCAGGAAGATTTCCGAGGAGTTCGGAATCGATCTTCTTCTGGCATCCATTCTGGTACGGCGGAACCTGCATCGCAGGGAGGATATAAAGTTTATCCTCGAGGACGACCTCCTCTTTACCCATAACGCCTTTCTTTTTGTCGAAATGGAGGACGCGGTGGACCGGATCCACCAGGCTCTGGAGGAAGGGGAGAAGATCCTTATCTTCGGAGACCGCGACGTGGACGGAATCACCTCCACAGTTCTTCTTACCCAGACAATCCGGGATCTCGGAGGAGATGTGCGCTGGCAGGTTCCCATGGGAGACGATCCCTACGGTCTCAACATGGAGTCGGTGGAAAGGTTCGCCGCCGATGACGGCAGCCTGATCATTACGGTGGACTGCGGCATCTCCAACAAGCAGGAGATAGAGCGTGCCCTGGAACTTGGAATCGAGACCCTGGTGGTCGATCATCACAATCCTCCCGAGGAACTCCCCCCGGCGGTTGCCATTATCAATCCCAAGGTGGAGGACTGCGGTTATCCCTTCCGTGACCTGGCCGGCTGCGGAGTCGCATCCAAGCTGGTCTGGGCACTTCTTTTTTCCCGCTCCCCTTTTTACAACCAGAGTGTCTGTCTTCTGAACGTAAGGCCCGGAAACGACAGCTACTTTATCGAGGCGGTCAAGCTGGTCAACCTGGTGGAGACGGACCGGGTTGTCGAGACCCTGAATCCGGGGATGGTGGGCCTCGCGGATACCCGGCTCTACCGTTTTCTCGAGGGCGAGGAGATCCTGGTTTACGATGCTGGCCCCCAGGAGAAGATGCTCCGGAAGATCTTCGGTCCTGATACGCTCATAGCCCTGATCGATCTTAAGCCGGAGATCGAACAGGTCTTTCCCGCCCTGCGGGGCAGGGGATCGAGTCTGCTGGCCCTGCGGGAGAAAAGCCGGATCGGCAAATACGAGAATTCCCGGCTGGAAGAGATCGACGTTCTCGCGAATCTTTTCCGCAGTTTTGTTCACCGGAAGGTACCCGCCCTGAACGAGGATTTTCCCCGCTGCCTGGACCTTGTGGCCCTGGGGACACTGGCGGATCTTATGCCCCTGGTGGACGAAAACCGCATCCTGGTGCGCCAGGGGCTCAAGGTCCTGAATTCCACGGGCAGAAAAGGCCTGCGGGAACTCCTCTTCCAGAAAAACCTGCTGGGAAAACGGATCGGGACCACCGACATCGCCTGGCAGCTGAGTCCCTCGATTAACGCAACCGGGCGTCTGGGCAGGCCGGATACGGCGGTGAATCTGCTTCTGAGTGACGACGATGCGCAGCTCAAGGAGCTTGCCGAAGAGGTGGACGCCCTGAACCGGGAACGGAAGAAGCTGGGAGAAACGGTATGGTCCAGGATTCTGCCGAAGACCAGAAAGAACCTGGACGAGATGAGCGGCAATATGGTGTTTATCTCCGATTCATCCATCCACCGCGGTATTACCGGAATCATCGCCTCCCGGTTGTCCAACACCATGAAGGTCCCGGCGGTTGTTGTGGCCCACTTTGACGGCAAAGCCGTGGGATCGGTACGTTGCGACCCTCCCTTTAATGTGCGCAGCTTTCTCTCCAACTTTGAAGACCTCTTCTTTGATTACGGCGGGCACGACTGCGCCGGAGGCTTTTCCATGCCGGAGGAGCATTTTGAGAACTTTACCCACCGGGTACGCACCTTTGCCAAGGGAATCGAACCGGTGGAGACCGTGGAAGAGCGCCTTTCCATCGATGCGGAGCTGCCGCCGGCTTATATGAAGCCGGAACTCATCACAGTCCAGGAGAGCTTCGAACCCTACGGCGAGGCAAACCCTCCCCTGGTCTTTCTCGCCCGGGGCATGAAGATTCTGCAGGCCGACCTGATGGGGAAAAAAGAGGTGGTTCACCTGAAACTTCTTCTGGAAGGGGGTGTCCACAAGTGGCCGGCGGTCTACTGGAACGCCGCACCCCGTCTGGGCCGGGATTTTCAGATCGGGGATACCGTGGATGTGGCCTTCCGGCTGGGGAGGAACTATTTCAACAACACCGAGACCCTGCAGCTGACGGTTCTGGATCTTCACAGGCCGGAGGATGTACACCTCGTGGAAGAGAGACCTGCTGAATGAAGCGTCTCCCCGTGTCCGTTGCGCTGCTGCTGGTTCCGCTTCTTCTGCTCTCCGCCTGGGATGTGGATCTCTCCCTGGCGGCCCCCGGAGGGATTGTCAGCGTCGTCTCCCATGAGGGGGATGAGCTTGCCGGAGGAGCTGAACTCCGATACCAGGGACGGACTCTGAGTGCTTCGGAAGCCATAAGCACGGAGGAAAGTTACATCATCCTGCTTCCCATTCCCTGCGATCTTTCGGGATCCCTGATCGAGCTGTATGTAAGGGATGCCGGAGATGCTCTGACGAGTCTGGAGATTCCGATAGCGGTCAGGGAGTTTATCCATGAGGAGATTCCCCTGAGTATCGCCATGTCAGAGCTGCGGCAGAGTGATGATCCCAGAAAAATCGAGGAGTCCCGCCGGATGTGGGAGCTCCTCGGCCGTTTTGATCCGGCAGCTTCTCTTGCAGAGGAGGTACTCATCCTTCCCGTGGGGGAGGCCAGGAAGAGCAGCAGCTACGGTGACCGGAGACTTTTTATCTATACCGACGGAGAAAAAAGCAGGTCCCTGCATTACGGTATCGATTACGCTGTTCCGGTGGGTACCAGCGTTGCAGCAGCGGCGGGGGGGAGGGTTGTACTGGCTGCGGAGCGGATGCTCACCGGATTCTCCATCGTCCTGGAACACGGACCGGGAATCTTCTCAATTTATTATCATCTCGATGCGCTTGCTGTTGAGGAGGGTGAGTTTGTGGAACAGGGGGATATCCTGGGTACCAGCGGTATGACGGGGCTTGCTACGGGCCCGCATCTGCACTGGGAACTGAGAATAAACCGGATCCCCGTGGATCCTCTGCTCTTTACCGCCCGCCCCTTTGTTTCCTCCGGGACGGCATCATCCCTGAACGTGGATACTGATCCGTGAGCTTGACACTCCAAAGCTAATACTATTTAATAAAACGGACGTATGTATTCTTACTGCGAAAGGGGGTGATTTTCTATCGCTAACATTCGAATAGACGAAGGCGAACCCTTGGAAAAGGCAATCAAACGTTTCAAGCGGATGGTTGAAAAAGAGGGCATTATCCGGGAATGGAAGAAACGGGAATATTATGAAAAGCCTTCCACCATTAAAAACCGCAAGAAAAAGGCCATGGAGCGCAAACAGATGAAGAAGCTCCGCAAGATTCAGGCCTCAAAGAACTACTAAACCTAAAGAAAACGCGTAACAGCGTTAACAGGAGGCCTCCCTTTGTGGGGCCTCTTTCTTTTCCCGCCGGGAGTTCCGCTGCAGTTTCGATTGTTTGCGGGATACCTGAAGGCGATTTTCTTGACTCGGGAGGAATTAGATGATAGATCTGTCGACAAACTACTTGGGTATTAATCTGCGAAATCCGATCATCGTTGCGAGTTCAGGTATGACCTCCTCGGCGGAGAAAATCGCCGAATGCGAGAAGGCCGGTGCCGGTGCGGTGGTTATCAAGAGCCTTTTTGAGGAACAGATTAACCTGGAAACCGCTGAAATGATGAAGAGTATGGACTATACGGCCCATACCGATGCCTTTGATTATTTTACCGGCACAAGTAAACACCAGCATATAGACGAATACGTCGAACTCATTGAATCTGCAAAGTCACGGGTTTCCATTCCTGTAATCGGGAGCGTAAACTGTGTCAGCCCGGGAAGCTGGATTGAGTACGCCGGACGCCTCGAGAAGGCGGGAATTGACGCCCTGGAGGTCAACGTCTTTATCATGCCCGCCGACGCGGAACAGGACAGCAGCAGCATTGAAGACCGCTACATAGCCATCCTCCGGGAGATCAAGCGGCATGTCTCTGTCCCTGTGTCCCTCAAGATCGGTCCCCATTTTTCCGGCCTGGCCAATGTAATCAAGCGGTTTGAAAACAACGGTGCCAACGGGGTGGTCCTCTTTAACCGCTTCTACCGTCCCGATGTCGACATAGAGAACATGAAGATCATTCCCGCCAAGGTATACAGCGTCCAGCAGGAGATCTCCCTCTCTCTGCAGTGGATCGCCCTTCTTTCCGGGGAACTCGACATACACTTCGCCGCCGCAACGGGAATCCATGACGGAAAAGGGGTTATCAAACAGCTCCTGGCGGGTGCCCGGGCTACCCAGCTCTGTTCCACCCTGTACCGGAACGGCATAAGCCACATTCAGCGAATCCTCGTGGAGGTCGAAGAGTGGATGAACCGTCACAATTTCAGGACGATTGACGAGTTCCGGGGAAAACTGAGCCGTGAAAACGTCAGGAATCCGGAAATATTCGAACGATCCCAGTACATCAAGGCCCTTGTAGGTATCAGCTGAGGGGAAGGGTATGGAAGAGGAGGAAATCCTCGATCTCGTGGACGAAAATGACCGGGTAATAGGCCAGGCCCGGCGCAGTCTTTGTCACGGGAACCCGGACTATCTGCATCGGGCGGTCCATCTGATTGTCATGAACCCGGAAAGGGAAATCTATCTCCAGCGCAGGAATCCGGATAAACAGGTCCAGCCGGATAAATGGGATACCTCCGTCGGCGGACACATTCCTTCCGGAGAAGATTATGTGGATGCCGTGTTCCGTGAAGCCGACGAGGAGCTCGGTTTACGGGATTTTGTTCCCTGTTTTATGTATCGCTACATAATGCATAATGATTTTGAGTCGGAATACGTGGGGACCTTCGTATGTGTATGCGACAGTGCATTGCGGCCCAATCCCGACGAAATTTGTGACGGACGGTTCTGGAAGGAGTCTGAGATCAGGAAATCTCTGGGCACCAGGCTATTCACTCCCAACTTTGAAGATGAATATCACCGTTTTATTCTGTGGCGCCGGAATAATCCCCGGCGTTACCGGGCCCTTTTTTCCCCGGACAGGACACACTGCAAGGAGATAGTGTAATGGAGCAGGCAGATGAGTTTAAGGATATCAGGCCCTATCGGGACGACGAAATAAGGGAGGTCCTGTTACGAATAGCCAGGCACCCCTGGATTGCCGAACTGGTACGGCGCTACCGCTTTCCCTATATCAGTAAAAGGGTGTTTCCCCTTGTCCGTCCGCTGGTCAGCTGGGGGCTCTCTTCAAAGGTGAAGCAGGTCAGATCTGTGGACCAGTTCCAGCGTGAGTTTATCGTCAAGCTGGTTCTGGACACTATCCGCAGAAAATCCACCGACGGCATCAGTGCTGACGGTCTCGATGCTCTCAACCGGGACACCTCCTATCTGTTTATCAGCAACCACCGGGACATAACCCTTGATCCCGCCTATATAAACTACTTCCTGGCCCTCCATGATCTGAATATAACCGAGATAGCTTTCGGTGATAATCTGATGATTAACGATCTGGTAGCGGACCTGATCCGAGTCAACCGATCCTTTATCGTACACCGCGGATTGTCTCCCCGGGAGCAGCTGGCTTCATCCATCAGGCTTTCCCGCTATATCGACTCCCGTATACAGGAGGGGCAGTCAATCTGGATAGCCCAGCGGGAGGGCAGGGCCAAAGACGGGGATGACCGTACGAATCCGGCGGTCATCAAGATGCTCTACCTGGCTCACCGGAAGAGTGATGTTGACTATACGGAAATGGTCCGGCGTTATTGCATAGTACCGGTGGCGGTCTCCTACGAATTCGATCCCTGCGACCGGATGAAAGCCTGGGAGATCTACCGCAAGGAGAACAAAGGCACCCACTCCAAGGGAAAATTTGAAGACCTGGCCAGCATGTACGCCGGAATACAGGGCTACAAGGGGCGTATCCATTATCAGTACTGCGAACCTCTGACCGGTGAGTATTCTTCGGAAAAAGAGGTGGCCGAAGCCATCGACAGGGCAATACACAGAGGCTACCGGCTCTGGCCGAATAATTATATCGGGTATGACCTTCTCCACGGCGGATCAAAGTATCTGGACAGGTACAGCCAGGAGGAGCTCGAAACCTTTAATGCCCGTTTCCGGCGCCTTCCCCCCCAGGTGCGGACAAAGGCCTGGGCCGCCTACGCAAAACCGGTTGAAAACCGGGAGGCTCTTGATTAAGAATGATGAGAGACTCTCTTGTTCTCAAATCCCTGGAGCGTACGGGGTCCCGGCACGGCCGGGAGATAGTATTAAGCTTCACTGCTTCGATTCCCGGAGAGATGCCCGGAGAATGGATCCATCTGCCTTCGCTGAACCGGGTACGTCTGAAACCCGTAAAGGGCAGGGATGCCGACGCATCGACGGCCCGGATCAAAGGCCTGGGCAGGGACGCACTGCAGAGGGGAGATCGTTTTATCCCTCTGAATTCCCCCGGGGTCTCTTCTAAGCGATTCTTCGGGTATCTTGACTTCCGGCCCCGTCTGCCCCTATCCGGAGAGTTTGAACGGCAGCGCGAAAAGGTCCGGTTTCGAGTCAGTGCCGCCCCGGAAAAGGGAGCGGGGATTGTCCTCCTTGAGTTTCTGCGTCCCCTGGACCTTGTGGCGGGGGAGTCTGTCAATCTCGGAGAGGGGAGATTTACCCCCCTGACTGTGCACTGTTACCGGAAAATCAGCCGGGATACCATACCCTTCAAGGCTCAGGGCTGGATGCCGAAGAGCGGAGCAGAAGTCCCCGAAGGAACCCTGAAGAGCGCCGAAACCTTTGGGGACTTTCTCTTTTTTTCTCCCTGGCTGGAATGGGTTCGGGGTGAATTGCAGGCAGAGTCCCGAAAGGAGGGGGGACTCGAAACCGGCAGAATCAGTTCTCTCCTGGGCCTTCCCCCTTACATGATTCCCGACTTATTGTCCCTCCTTGCCCGGAAGAACTGGTTTTATCCCCGGAAGGGTATTCTGCTCGATGCAGGATGGGACTATTCATCCTCACTCTCGCCCATGTCCCGGGGGATTCTGGGGCAGCTGAGGAGCGAGGGATTTTTAATGGAAAAGATCGCCGGATCTCCCCGTCACCAGGCACTGCAACTGCTGGTAAGGACCGGTCTTGCGGTGGAAATAGAAGCAGGGCTCTTTATGGAGTCGAAGTATCAGACCGAGGTGTATCAGAAGGTTGCGGAAATCAGGTCACAGGATCCGGATACAGGTCTGTCTGAAATCGCCCGACGCACGGGACTGAAAAAACGTCTGCTTATTTCCCTGTTACAGTACGGAGATGAAAAGGAGTGAAACAACGGCAGCTGTCTGGTCTTGTTGTGTCGGGGCTGCTTGCCCTGATCCTGGGGGCCTGTACTGCCGCCCCGCCGCGTATAGAAGGGGTATCCTGGGAGGTCTTTCGCATCCTTTCCCCCGATTCCGGATCGGTGCGTGAAGAGCTTTCCCTGTTTATCCGGGCGGAGGATGACGACGGAAGGGCGGATCTGGAAGAGCTCTACCTGCTTCATCCGGAGAGCCGCCTCTATTGGCGCCTTTTTCCTGAAACATGGGAGGAACGTACCCGGGGAAACACAACCTGGACAGGTTCATCAGGTTTTTCGGGAGTCGAAGGGGTTCCCCGGGGGGAATATCTGCTTGTCCTTCTTGACCGTGCAGGGGAACGCACAGAGGAGAGGATATTCATCGACCTGCCGCCTTTCAGCGCTTCCGCCGCTGATGAGGAGTATCCGCGACTGGTCCGGCAGGGACCGGTCTTTCTGATTGATTCATCCGAATCCGAACCCTGTTATATTCTCGGTCAGGATACCGAAGGCAGGGTGCTGGTCTCCGCAGAAACAGTGCAGGGAAGCTTCGATCCCCGGGAATACACGCAGAACGAGGCGGGAACCAATCTTGAGTGGTATGTTTTTGTCTCCGATTCCCGCGGCTGGTATAGGGGCAGCGGTCCTTACTGATTTCTCTTCCGGAGCAGGAGGTTCATGATCTTGTTGCTCCAGGAGGTACCGAAGGTTTCGGCATAGTTCCTGGCAGCCTCCTCCATGGAGAAATCCTCACCGTACTTTTCCTTCAACTCATGCCAGTGCTTGATAATCCACATATACAGGTCCGAGGGGGTTCGTCCCGGAAAGCGCTTGTGAAGTTTGTCTCTTTTAATTACCTGAATGATAGGCCTGTAGAGGTTCCGGTACCAGGACCGGCCTGCTTCCACGAAGGGTATCTCTTCTTTCTTGTCAAGATTCATAAAATACTTATGCCCTTGAATGTGGCGAAGCAGTTCGTAAATCCGCCCGGTCTCGGTAAAGGAGAGTTCGTGGGGACTTATTATTCTCCCCAGTTCACTTTTTGAGAAGACGTCCTGCTTTTCATAATCGATAATCGCTTTTTTGAGGTCCTGGATAGTCATCTTCGGATTGAGGCTTATCTCCGTAGTCAGACTGGTAACCTCGGCATCGATGGCATAGACTCCCTGATGCCGGGCAACCGAAACCCGGTGATTGCCGTCTCTGACAAAATAGACTCCTCCTATCTCGTAGAGCTTGATGGGGGGGAGGATTATATCGCTTATGTGGGCCCGGTCAATGCTCTGCCAGCGGTTTCTGACATGTTCATGCCGGGGCAGAAAGGCTTTATTGAAATCCTTGTAGCGCCCTTCGCTCCCTATTATTCTGTCCAGGGGGACCGTTTTCATTCCCTGGTAGGACTCTCCCTTGGGGTGCAGCAGGTCGCGTACGTCCTGCAGCGAGAGCAGTTCCTGTCGCTCCGGGCTAAGATAGTTGAGAATCATACCCAGGGTTGCCTTTCCCCGGGCCTTGTTGAAATCTTCCTCTGCTTTTTGGGCTATATAGTGCTTCACTCCAGTTCCTCGATATCCAGCAGCACGTGGTCATAGGCGTTGATCACGCGGGTTCGCTTATACATGGTCTCCCGTTGGGCATTGAGATCGTAAAGATGAACATGCCCGTGGATAAGAAACCTGGGTTTAAATATATCCATAAAGAGCCGAAAAAACTGGAAACCCCGGTGGCAGGGATCCTCCTTGTCGTGAATATTTCTGGGAGGCGCATGGGTCAGCAGAATATCCAGGAACCTTCCGTAGCGCAGACGGTTCCAGAGAAGTCTTGGCAAAAGGCGGAGAGCGTACAGGAACATGCCGATTTCGGTAAACTGGTTGTCCCCCCGGTTATACCGCATACTCCCCCCCAGTCCGGCGATCAGAATCCCCTTTATCTTTACCATTTTCCCTCCCACGTAGGTGGCCCCGTAGGAATGATAGTGATGAAAAGCCTCGGGATTCAGGCTGTAGACGTTGCGGAATTCGCTGCGATAGTCCTTTATTCTTTCCAGATTATGGTTTCCAAAGACAAAGCAGAGGGGAACATTCAGAGAAGAGACGATAAACCCATAGTATTCAAGATGGAGATCCCCCGCTGCCAGGACCAGGTGAACATCCGAGAAACGATCCTTGATGCTGTTTGAATAGACCAGGGGATCCACATGGTCTGCAACGCAGAGGACCTTCATACAGGGGGCCTCAGCGTTTGACCGCGGCACCGGGCATCTCTATACCCTTGAGGAGCTCCTGAAGCTTGTCCTTGTCCACGAGGTCGATGGGCCGGGACTCAACAAAATCCATTGCGACCCGGGAAAAGTTGGAGCTGGATACCAGTATGCCCCGCTGTACGGAATACTTTTTCATTAATTCATGAAAATTCCTGACCGTGGATTCGGGAATCATTTCCGGAATCCGCAGAAAATGGAGCAGTCGGGGAAGTTTTCTGGTATTTCTCCAGCGGGTATCGTCATCCACGGCGATAATCTGGCAACCGTTGGGGATATCCGAAAGGTCCCGGACACGGAGTCCAAGCTGCCCGCAGGTGGCCTTGCACATCTCCTGGAACTCCTGGGATCCCGCTGTCAGGTAATCCTTGAGCCTGTCATCGGTCCGCAGGTCCTGATACTGGCTCAGTTTTTCAGCGACATCCCGGAACTGGGGTTTTTTCGAGTAGATCTTTTCCCACTGTTCCACGGCCATGTCGATTTCTCTCATCTTCTCGTAACAGAGAGCCAGAAAGTAGCGGCCGTAGATAGTCTCCATGGCCGATTCATCCCTGGACAGCTTTATCCCCCGCTCCAGTTCGGTAACCGCTTTTTCAAAGTTGTTCATGCTCATGTAGCAGCCGCCCCGTTCGATGAGGGCTTTGACCTTCATATCCGGGTCGCGCTGTGCCCTCTCAAAGGCGTGAAGGGCGGAGACATAGTCGTGATTGTCCTTCAGAAGGCGTCCGAGATAAAAATAGGCGGTATAGTTTTCGGGTTTGAATTTGATTGCAGTTTCAAGCTCGACCTTCGCTTCAACGGGCTTTTTGTTGCGATAGAGCAGATAGCCCAGCCGGTAATGGGCATTGGAGTGCCTGGGCGCGACCTCTATGGTTTTTCGGTAGAATCCGATGGCCTTATCGGACTTGTTCCGTTCCTCAAAGAGCAGGGCGGACTGGTAGTAGTAATCGGCCTCCATCGGTTCAAGGCGCATCAGGAGCAGATACTCCTTCAAGGCCTCCTCGATCTGGCCGTAACGGGCGTAGAGCCTGGCAATACTGTTGCGAAAGTCAACCTCCGGACAGGCCCCCCCGAACTTGCCTATCTGGTTGACGGTCTTCAGCTCCATCAGCGCCAGCTCAGGCTTGTTGTCTCCCAGATAACTCAGCCCCAGAAGGTAGTGGGCTTCACTATTTCGGGGCTCTTTTGCTATAATTTGACGCGCCATGCGTATTGCGGCTGCATACTTACCCTGCCGGTGGTATTCCACCAGAGTGGCAACCCGTTTAGGGGCGATGACGGTTTTTATGAGAAAAAAGGTAATAACCCCTATAGCTGTTCCGAAAATGATGATAAGTGCGATTATTGCCGGCATGTAAGGTTACTCCAATAAGGTGAAGAGTAATCGGTTTTTGCCTGCATGTCAAATCGAAGGAGGTGCTGTTATTACCCTTCAAAAGTGGAAAACAGTAATGCTTCTGTTTTTTCTGCTCACCGCGGGTCTCCCCGGGCAGGAGAACAAGGGCCTGCGCACCCGTGCCGATGAGCTTCTACGGGAAAACAGACCGGCGGAGGCCCTGCCTCTCTACATTTCCGCCAAAGAGCAGAATCCCAGGGATCCTGATATATACCGAAACCTGGGCTATGTTTATGAGCTGCTGGGGGATTATGAGAATGCGGTAAAAACCTACCAGCAGGGATCAACGGTGGCAACCCTGGACAAGGACATTTTCTACAATGCCATGGGACGCTGCCTGTTCAGGCTGGAACGCTTTGGTGAGGCGGAGGCCCAGTACGACAAGGCCCTGGATTATAACCCCTCCAATTATGCCGTTTATGTCAACCGGGCCAATGTCAGGGTTGAATTACGGGAGTATCAGAAAGCGATAAACGACTATTCCAGTTATCTCTCTCTTGAGAGAAGCCCGCAGCAGGAGACGGAAATCCGCAGGATGCTGGGGCTGCTGCAGGAGATCCTGGAAGAGGAGAAGGCCCGAATCGCCGCGGAAGATGCGAAGCGCAGGGAAGAGGAAGCCCGGCAGAAGGCACTCCTCGATTCGGTACTGAGCTCCCTGGACGATGTAGGTGAGGAGACCCAGTCCCTGAGCGCCGGTACCGAGGGCATTGAGGAACCGGATGTTATTATCGAACTTGTTGAGTGATCAGGTGTGAGGATTGCATGAACAGAAAGATTCTTGCCGCCGGCGGCGCGGTTGTTTTGTTGTTATTACTGCTGGGAGGACTCTTTGTGTGGGCTCCCTGGAAAGGTTCAGAGGGGAAAGGCGAGGGGACTGCCGTATCCTCCCGGGAGAGCGATATACGCGCCAACACCCTGCGTCTCGCATCCGAATATTTTGAGCAGGGAGAGTACCAGCGGGCCCTGGACCTGGTGGATCAGCTCCTGCTGCAGAACCCTGACGACGATGAAGCCCGGGCCCTGAGGGATTCAGTCCTGAAAGCCCGTCGGGATGCCGAGGAACGCAAAAAAGAGGAGGATCTGGCCTCCCAGCAGGATCTTTCCGAATCCCTTTCCGACCTTTCCGCGTCTCTGCGGGAGGATAAGCTGCGTCCCACGGCCCAGCCCGTACCGCAGATGCAGCCCCGGGACGATGAAGCGGAGCGGGCGGCAGCCAGGAGTGAAGCTGAACGCAAAAAACGTGAAGAGCTTAACCGTCTTATTCAGGAGGGAGTCGCCGCCATGGAACGTTCCTCCTACGGTGAAGCCAGAGACAAGTTCGATCAGGCCCTGGGGATCGATCCTGATGTAGCCTACGCCTATGCCATGAAGGGGGAGTCTTTCTTCCGGGAGGACTCCGAAAGCCAGAGTTCACTGAACCAGGCGGTTGCCAATGCCAACAGGGCCATTCAGAAGGATTCAAGCCTCTGGATTCCCCACAATACCCTGGGGAATATCTATGTAAAAACCCGTCGCTGGGACGACGCGATCCGCCACTTTCAGGAGGCCGCCAGGCTGAATCCCGAGAATGCGGACATACTGTTTGAACTGGGGAAGGTCCAGTACCGGACGGGACGCTTCAGGGATGCCAAACAGTCCTTTGAAGGTGCGATTCACCTGGTTCCGGATTTCGACCGCGCCTACTTCAATCTCGGTCTTACGGAAACCCAGCTTGGAAACACGGACAGGGCTGTTTCCGCTTTTTCCAATACGATTCATTATGATCCTGAACTGACTCCTGCCTATTTTGCCCTGGCCAATGCCTACCGCAGCAGGGGAGATCTTGTAAAGGCCGCCGAGAATTACAAGACCGCCGTCACCCGGGATCCGGAGAATGTGAATTACAACCTCTATTACGGGATCAATCTCTTTGATCAGGAAAAGTACGAGCAGGCGGAGGCGTATTTCAGGAATGCCGCCGAACTGGACGATTCCCGGGCGGATGTCCATTACAACCTGGCCCAGGCGTGCATAAAGCTGAACAGGGGCGGTGCCGCTCTGGAAGCTGCGGCCCAGGCGGTAAAACTGAAAGGAGATTCGCCCCTCTACGTCTATACCCTGGGACAGGCGGCGGAACTGACGGGAAATACCGATTATGCCGTACAGGCTTACGAGAAGGCCATAGCCCTGGATCCGTCCTATATTAAGCCCCGGATCAACCTGGGCATCCTCTACGATAAACGGGGGGAGTACGACCGGGCATTGAACCATCTCCTTGCGGCCTACAAGGTGGATCCCGCATCCATCGAAGTGAACAACAACCTGGGGAATGTATATCTGCATGCGGAACTCTACAGGGACGCCATAAACCATTATAAAAAGGCCGTCGCTGCCCAGCCGAATGCCACCCTGATGCGCTACAACCTGGCTATCGCCTATATCGAAACGGATCAGACAGCCCTGGCAAAGGAGTCCCTTTCAGAGCTGATCAAGATCGATCCCGCCTACTGGGACGCCTACTACCGCCTCGGTATGCTGCTCTACTCCGAAGGGGAGACCGAAGGGGCCCGGGCGATCTTCAAACGGCTCCTGGAGCGTCAGCCCGCTTATCCCCGCAGGGCGGAAATCGAGGAGCTGCTCTAAACGTTCCTGCCGGTCAGGTTCGCCCCACAAGGGCGAAGAGTTCCTGTCTGCTCAGTCTGAACCAGACGGGTCGTCCGTGGGGGCAGCGGGGATCCGGCAGTGAAAGGGCTTCCCTGGCGAGTTCCCGGGCGGATACCTCATCCAGGGATTCACCGTCCTTGATCGCCGCTTTGCAGGCCATGTCGGCATAGAGGGCGGTGAGCAGGTTCCTGATCGAGCCTCCGGCGTCGCTGAGAAAGGCTTCCAGCTCCTTTTCTACCCCCCGGTACGAAGCCGGGATGGCGGTAATGGTCAACTGCTTTTCCTCCAGTGCTCCCCGGAAACCCAGATCCGCCAGTTCGGAAAGGAGTTCGCCGTAGAACTCCCTGGGTTCCTGGTCATCTATTTCGATTTCCAGCGGCACAATAAGTCCCTGGGACTCCTGACCGGGGGCGGAAAAGCGGTTATACAGAATCCTTTCGTGGGCGGCGTGCTGATCGATCAGGTAGAGATCCTCTCCCGCCTGGCAGAGCAGAAACAGGTCAAAGGCCTGGCCCAGATAGCGGAGCTCGGCTTTCTCCCTGCCTGAGCCGGTATCATCCTGTGTATTTGGAGAAAGCCGCGGCGACGGGGATATCCCCTTCCAGGAATCGATGTTGCTCACCCGGGACAGCGGCCCACCGTCCCTCGGGGATGGAATGCTCCGGGGGGATGTCTCCGGGGAAGGGGTAAAACCGCCGGTCCCGGACCTTTCGGCTGCCGAATCCTGAAAATTCCGGGCGTCGAAACCGGAAAGATCCTGATGGCCGCTTTTCAGCGGAGAAGGACCGCCGGGAAAGGGCTCCCTTCGCGTGTATGTCTCAAGGGCCTCCTGGATGCCGCTGCTCACGGCGTGGTGCACCTCCCGTATGTTCCGTATGCGGGCCTCCCTTTTTGCGGGATGAATGTTGAAGTCAACGAGTTCAGGGTCGATCTCCAGAAAAAGCAGGGCCACCGGAAAACTCCCCCCGGGCAGCACGGAGGAGAAACCGTACTCCACCGCCTGCACCAGGGAATACTCCTGAATGCGTCGTTTATTTACATAAACGTGAATATAACGCCGGTCCCTGCGGTAGACCGCCGGGGAGGCGTGAACGAGAGTGAAGGAGAAGCCCTGTTGGCCTGCACCGAAGGATTCCGTGAGCCTGGGAGTAAAAACCGAAGAGTAGGCCGTGGAGACCCTCTCGGTAATACCTGATGCAGGAAGGGTGAGCCTGACCTCCCCGTCATTCAGAAGCTGAAAGGTGATCTCCGGAAAAGCCGCCGCTTTCTCGAGAAACACGGCCCTGCAGAGTCCCCCCTCCGCTTTGGCGCTTTTGAGAAAACGGCGTCTGCCGGGAAGATTATAAAAGATGTCCGCCGCCTCCACGGTGGTCCCCCGGGGACTCCTGTGGGGTTCCAGGGAGAGCATTTCTCCGTTTTCCACCAGCAGGCGGTGCCCCTCTTCACCGGTACTGCTGTTTATGGAGAGCTTTGCACAGGCCCCGATACTCCCCAGGGCTTCGCCCCGGAAACCGAGACTCTTCGTGTGATAGAGGTCATCTACGCTTTCGATCTTGCTTGTCGCGTGGGCATGATAGCAGAGGGCAAGGTCCTCCGCGCTCATACCGCTTCCGTTATCGCTTACCCGGATCGATCCGATTCCGCCGTTTTTGAGATCAACCTTTATGGTGTCCGCTCCGGCATCGACGGCATTATCGATAAGCTCCCGTACAATGGAAAACGGCCGGTCGATTACCTCGCCGGCCGCGATTTTTCTGGCCACATCGTCCCGCAGAAGTCTGATTCTGCGGGGCGAATCCCTGTCACTCATATGCTCGTCCTGTTATCAGAAGCTGACCCTCGTTTCGATTGAAACTGCAAAGTCCGCCTCCTTGTTTCCAGCCTCATCCTCGCTCACGAAGTTGGTCACCACTGCGGCGATCTGCAGGTTCGGGGCGAAGGAGTAGACCAATTCTCCGAAAAGGGCGGTCCGCTCGTCAAAAAGGCTGTTGCTTTCGATTCCGTCCACAAAACCGACGGTGTCCATTCCCAGGGAAGCGCTTACCGGGATAAAGGGTATCCGGGGAACCGTCGCCATAAGGTGGAACAGGTCCGCCGTATCGTCGAATCCCTCATCGTCCCAGGCCCAGCGGTAGCCGGCTTCAAGCATCAGCAGGTTTTCAAGCTCGAATCCCGCCTGGCCATAGATCCCCCGGGTAACCTCCTGCAGTGAGGAGGAGAGGGGTATAAGCTCACCAAGGTCCCGGGCATACTGTTCCCGCTGTCTCTCGTAGGTGGGACCGTAGAAACCATGGGCAAAAAGTCCCTTGTTGTACTGGTACTCCAGGCGGTAGTTCAGTATGGACAGATTACCGAAGATGCCGGAAGCCCAGCCGTAGTTCTGCAGCCGCTCAAGAAGATTGTCCTCGGAATCGTCATAGATAAAATCGGACTGCCATCCCGCGGAAACTGTTCCAAAGCTTCCCGTGTAATCCTCCCGGTAGTAGGGAAGCATGGTGCCGATGTCGGCAAAACCGACCAGGGAGAAGTTGTCCCGTTCCATAAGGGGGAACTCCGTATCCAGGGCGGTATGCAGAAAGAGGGGATCCCCCGCCTTGTCGTCCAGATCAGCTGCCGGGGCGATATCTGTCACCGAGGAGATGCCGAAACCCAGGGGAAGAGTCCGTCCCAGAGGGCGATAGCCGATGCGGCCTCCCATGATCTCCGGTTCTGCCAGATCGTTGAAGACCGATTCGATGGTCCATTTATCGGCGTTGAATCCGGTGTTCAGACCAACCCTGCGAATGGCGGGAAAGTCGGTGTCATTGGCAAAACGGTTTATGATGATGCCGTGGCCGAGGGTCACATTGTTGACGTTTCCGGCCTTCAGGAAGAAGGGGTCCCGGTTGTCGCCGTATTCAATGTAACGGATTTTCAGTACCAGGTCCTTCAGGGCGTCCCGGGCGGCATCGGCACTGTTGTCCTGGTCCGTACCGAAGGACCATTCGTAGTTGTCGTCCGGTTTGTACCAGTCTTCGGGATCGAAAAGGTCGGTATTGTAAATGATAGGCAGGTACAGACCAAGTTTGAAATCCCCGATGTTGAATGCGGGCTGCAGAATGAATTTCGAGAAGGTGAGCCCGTCGATGGTGACCGTACCGATCTCCATTCCGAGATGCTCCGAAAGGTAGCGCATGAAGGCGCTCTCTTCGGCGGGTTCACTGATCTCCGGTTCGGGTTCGGGCTCTGCAGCAGGTTCTGAATCGCTGCCGGTCTCGACGGCGGGGGGCTGATACCCCGGTACTTCCGCCGGCACAAGGGCTTCAAACTGCAGGTCCCGGTAGAGGGCCGCGAAGTTCTCGGTGCTCAAGGCAAGGGCCTCAAAGGAAGGTGCCAGGGCGTCGGCAAACTGCCCGGCTCCCAGTCTGAGGGATTCTCCGCTTGTGAGGCTGGTATAGTCAATCTCTCCTTCAAAGACAAAGGCGCTGTCAGAGGCGGAAGGTATAACCTCGAGGCCGAAGTCGGTACCCCGGATACCCGCGACTGCCGAGGGAGTCTGGATGGAGTAGTTGTTGCGCTTGAAAAGGCCGAATTTCGCAGCGATGGCCCGCAGTTTGCCGCCGAAAAGGGTAAACTCGTTGGCGGACTGTTCATCCTTCTGCAGACTCTCTATTACAAACTCGGTATTGCTTGAGAGGCGAATGATGGAACCATTGGGATCAAGACGGATCTCTGCGGCGGTCCGGCCGGTCTTTATCCGGTCACCGGGCATAAGATCCATGCCGTAGAAGATTTCCTCTATGCGGTTGCCGTCTATGTCAAAGACCTGGATCTCGTACTCATCTCCGAAATATTCCAGTACCGCTGTCGGTTCCTCCGTTTCCTGGGGAAACATGACAAGAGGCAAGAGGAGCATTATTGATGCAGCAAGCAGCAGATTCTTCATACCGTCCTCCTTAGAACGAAAAGTCCACCGAGGTGGTCAGGGTCGCGGTGGTAATCCAGGGATCCTCTCCGGCTGCAGCCGAAAGCGGGTTGTGACGCAGGGTATATCCCAGGGTTATCAGGGCATTTCCCGTCTTGTAGTTCAGGTCCGCTCCAAGCACGGTGTTTTCCGGCCTGGAGAAGTCGTCCAGCCCCTTGATGTAACGTTTATTGTAGCTCAGGTCAAAGTAGATCCCCGGCAGAAGGCCCTCGCCGATGGAGAGGCTGGCATTGACCTGGGGGTACTCGATATCCTGGTCGGGTTCGCCGAAGCCGCCCTCCACACTGGTGAGAAAAACCACTGTATCCTGCAGGAAGGAAAAACCGAGGCTTCCGTACCATCCGGCGTAGGCTGGAATATCGATATCGCCGTTGTACACTGCGTATTTCTCTTCCCGGTAAAGATCGTACTGCCCGTCAAAGTAGACGGGAACAAAGTTCTCTCCCAGAAAACGGAGCTGGGCACCGTACAGGATGTACCGAATGAGCCGGCCGCCGGCCCCGACCATACCCCCGTAGGCCTCGTCCTGGAAAACCAGGTCCCCGAAGGCCGCGAGACTTACTGTCGGTTTGTCCAGGATAGGCTGTCGCAGGTCCACCCCGAACATCTGTACCATGTCCGGCTCTCCGGAGATAAAATCGTATTGGGCATCGGGAATCCTGTCTGCTGCAAAGGTTGTCCCCAGCTGAAGCTCGGGAAGCAGGGGCAGGGAGGTCCCGGCCAGGGGGCGGGCGTAAATCCGGGCGCCGATTACATCCGCCAGGGCAAGGTTCCCGACGAAGGTTTCAAGCCCCACATAGGGAAAACCGAACAGCCCCCCGTCCACATCCAGGCTCAGCCCTATAATCCTGGTGTCGGGCAGAAACTGGGTATTCGCATATCCCCCCATGATAAAGCCGTTCCCCAGAGTCCCGTCCTCGATGGAACCCAGTTTGGCGTAAAAATCGTCCCCCTTCTGTCCGTAGCGGACATAACTGAATATGGGCAGATATTTTTCGAGAACATTTTCATCGTCATCCAGGACCCAGTCTTCCTCCCGGATTTCGCCGCCGCTGTCGGTAAAGCGGAAATGGAGGGGAATCCAGAGCCCAAGGCCCAGCTTGCCGTAGGAGAAATCGGGTTTCAGCACCAGACGCTGATAGGCCACAGACTCGCCGTCTTCCTGAAAACTGACCGCTCCCAGGTCGATCCCGAGGCCGAAATCAAAGGAGGGCTCCGAATCAGGAGATTCCGTTTCCTGGGCTGTCAGGAAAGTAGCGGCTCCAAAAAGTGTTATGATGGCAATTATACGTTTCAGTCTGCTGGAAATTATCATTCATGCCCTCCTTTAATCCGACTATCTTTGTCCGAATACTCCATTGTCTATTATACTTCACTTTTGTAAAAGTACAATTACTCCCGGAACATTCCCGGCCCCACGCAGGGCTCCTGAATCCGGAAATCAGAAGCTGAATTCTCCCACAACACCCGTCTCCAGGGCATAATAGGTCAGGTTGTCGCTGTTGCTTCCGCTGATTGGGGTATGCCTGAACCCGAAGGCCAGGTAGACCTCGATGCTGCCCTGTCCTCCGAAGGTAATGCCCGTGGCGTGTTTGATGCTCATGGTCCTTGACCAGGTTTCCCCTTCCACGGGGCTGAGTTCCCAGTCCAGCGTTTCCCGATGCCGCAGGTGTTTGTCCGCCGGGGGCATGTTGAGGCCTCCCAGGGGAAGGGAAAAATTGAAAGCCATAGCCTGAAACCAGGTTGCCTTGAGGCTTCCGCTCCAGGCCGGGCGATCATCCTCATTGGAAAAACTGAGATTATTGCTGAGGGCATACTCGGTCAGCCCCGGCCCGAAGAGCATTATCTCGTTCCGGTAGCGCCATGAAAAGTCAAGGTCGTCGTCATAGTGGGTGGAAAGCTGGAAGCTGCTGGAAAACTGGTCCGATTCGTACCAGCGGAAAAAAGGGTAGGCCCCGAGGCTGCCGAAAAGATTGATAGCCGTCATGCGGGCTGTAGTATCCGTCCCAAGAGAGCTTGTCACCGAATCATAACTGCGCTCATAGCTGCGGCTGACCTCGAAAGCCAGATAGGAGGGGACCAGCAGATCGATGAGGCGGGAAGAAAACCGCCGTTCCAGGGATATCCCCGTTACGGGTGAGTAGTCGGCGGCATCAAAGCCTGCGGTACCGTCCCGGAAGGCTCCGAGGGCGGAATCCCGGGTGATCTCGACTACCGGAGGAGCGGAGAAAAAATAGTCCTGGTCTCCCGCCGTATCTGCCCATGACGAAGCATCTGTGGAAAACCCCTTCTCTTTTTGGGTATCTCCGGGACTGAATTCACCGCTGAAATCCCGGCGGTAATACAGGGAATAATCGAGGCTGTTGAAATTCTCGGGGAATAGGGCTCCGCTGAAATTCAGTTCCAGCCCCATGCTGTCCAGCTCCTTGCGGGGATCTGTTCCATAACGCGAGTTCTCTGCTGAAGGAAGAATTCTTACCGAATAGTCGTCTCCCCATCGGGTTTCCATGGGAAGAAAAAGGCCGGAGGAGCGGTCCGTGGGCAAAAGCTCTTCCTGGTAGATCAGCAGCCTGGTCCCCTGGATCCATCCGTCGCCGTAGAAGGAGTGGAAATCCACCCCCGGGTCGCCAAGGGTGTTGGTAAGGTTCAGGAGGGGGCTGAAGGAAAAACCTTCGAAGGGGTTGATCTCCGCCTCTGTTTTCCATGTCTGGCTGAGGGTATCGTCATTGTAGGCGGCCCGGGAAGTAAACCCGGCGCTTGCCCCGGTAAGGTTCAGCTTCAGGCTGTTCTGTTTGGTAAAACTGAAGTCCTCCTGTACCGGATCATGGGTGTAGCTGTCTTCCATCTGAAGGGGACCGTCTTCCGGAATGGTGATGGTATGACTTCCTGAGACCTGGGGTCCGGAGTCATCCTCCCTGATGTTGAGACTGAGGCGGGCCCGGGAATAGAGGCTGGAGAAAGCGGCCTCGTTATAGACCCGGTAGACCCGGCCGTCGGCGGGGGTAAATCCGGAAGCGAAGCCCGAAGAGGCAACCCGGGAGTTTCCGGACCAGCTGAAATTACCAAAAAGGGGAAATCCCTTTACCCTCAGAATATCTCCATCCTTTGAATAGCGGGCGGAGCTCAGGACGCCGAGATCACTGGATAGGACGGGATCGCTTATATGGAGCTCGTCGAGGAAAACAACACCGCCGCCAGCGTTCGCGATACTGAAGGTCGCCTGTCTGGCGATGATGTTTGTACTGCCCGAGACAACAGCCGAGGAGATGCTTCCTCCCTCGACGGAGACTTTGCCGCTTTTCATGTTGACACTGACTTCGCTCCAGGAAGAGGACTGTTCAATATCCGCCAGTTCCACCCGGTACTCTCCCTCATCCCCCTTCAGGGTGAGGCTCAGATCGGCTGAAATCGGGCTGTGAAGACGGTAGTAAAAGCGCAGGGTTTCGTAGGAGTCCAGGGGGACCTCCGGGACCGGGCCGACGGCAGCTCCGTCCGTTCCAGTCCATTCCAGGCGCAGTACCTTCTGGTCCTCGTCGCCGTCATTGAAACGGTCTTCCACCAGGTCGTAGGCGGCGTACAGGGGGACAGCGGGAGCCTCAGCGGGGTCGAGGTCGTATTCCGAAACCTCCCCGGTTTCGGATGCTGAGTTGCCTGGGACAAAGGAACTTCCGTGGAAGCGAAGCTCCCCGACAAGCAGTCTGCCGCTGGTAACGGCGACTGCATCAAGAAGAATCTGTACGGCCCGGGTTGCAGCCAGCTGTGCCCGGTCGGTCCCGGAGAGGGGTATGTAGACCTCCCGCCAGGGCCCGGCCGGCAGGAGACTGACGGAGTGTTCGAGAACCTGGGTATCCGTCTCCCGGTTGAGAAGTCCGTTACCGTCGGCGTCCTCGCTCTCCTCCGTCCCGTTGCCGAACTCCCCCCGAGGACCTGCGCCTCCACCGCCAACCGAGAGGGTGTAACCCGTGGGAGCATGGGTGTAGGCAAAGCCGGAATCATAGGGACCGTTCTCTTCATCCAGGTTCCTGTCGCCGTCAAGGTCCTCCGAGACCGATCCGGCCCGGAGAGTCATGTTGACAGCGGTCTCATCTCCGATGAGCCTGTACTTGAAGGAGATGCCCGCCGCCCCCGAAAGATCCAGACTGCCCCCGGGGGCGCTTATCTGGGCTCCCACCCATTCGGTGTTGTCCAGATCGTAATCAATTACGGCGACGATGCCTTCGATGTCGTCGTCTTCCGCCTTGGCAACGGAAGGACCGATGGGATTCCCGTCGGCAAAGGCATAGACCTGTTCTCCCGGGGGAGACCAGTCGTACTCCCGTAAAGTGCTGCCGCCGGTGGAGAGGTACTGGTAGTAGTCGGTATAGGGCATCTCTCCCAGGTCGGCCCGGTCGAAGGCTGTACTCGGTGCCGCGGGAAAGAGGGTGTGGCCGCTGATACCGAAATCCACGGTTCCCCGGTTCATGCCTCCCAGGCGCAGGTAGCCCCGGGTGTCGTGGGTCCCCACGGAAAGGCCGCCGTTTACGCTGATACCCCAGTCCTCTGCCTGGTAGTCCGCCCCTGCGGCAGCAAGGATGCTGCCCGGGGCCTCGGCATACTCTTCACTGTAACCCTGGGAGTCCATGTTCCAGCGGACACCGATGTCTCCCCGGAGGCTCAGCTCGGGAATGTTCTTCCAGGGCTGAAATGTATTGGTGGAGACGAAAAGCAGGTCAGCTCCGGAAGCCCCGTCGTCTGGAAGTTCATAGCTGACCTCCACGGTATCGCTTTCGAACACGGGAAAGGGAAAGTCAAGAGTGCCGTCATCCAGGCGGGTAAAACGAGTCTCGTTTCGCCCGTTGATGGTGACGCGCACCGATCCCTGTATCGCATTCCTGGGAACACTGATGGAGGCGGTACCGATAACCCGTTCGTAGAGCAGTATGTAGGGCACCAGGGGATCGTAGCCGGCGGCTCCCGGGTAAATTTGAGGCAGCAGGCCTTCCAGAGGTTTTTTTTCGCTTGCTCCCTGCCGGAGGGTGATGATACCGGCCCCGTACTCCCCGGTAAAGACCGCCACAGCCTCGAGCTCCCCGGAGGGGCGCAGTTCCACCTTCACAGTTTTACCGGGACGCGCATTGGGGGCGGGGTAGACCGCAAGGAACTCCAGATCCGAGGGGCTTCCGTCCTCGTAGAGGAGCAGGAAGGGAATCCCCCCGACAGTCAGATCTGCAGTATAGGGTGCGGATCCTCCCTGTTCGTAGTATATCAGAACCCGCCCTGCCGGGGCCTCAGAGAGGCTCACGAAGCCCTGCTCCGCAGAGACCGCCGCCTCAAAGTCGGAGGCCCGCGTGTAGCGTCTTCCGTCACCGTCCACGAGCTCACCGTTCCTGTCTTCCAGATAGACAGCGGCGTTTTCAATGTCCTCGTGGTTCAGCAGAAAGTAGCGGCCCCGGATAAAATCCGCCGGATTCAGATACACCTCTTCTGTCTCCGAGGTCCCTGCGTAGGTCCTGGTTACCCTGGAGGTCCGCTGGTAGCGAAGGAGGAGTTCGTGGCGGCTGCGTTCGGTCTCCAGGGTGGCAGAGGCCCCCAGGGCGCCTTCGGGGTGTTCACCCGGATCGATAAGAGGCGTCGAATCGATGGCGGTACCGGTATTTCCCAGGCGGACCCGCCGGACAAGCTCTCCCTCCCGTCCTTCGTAGCCCAGCAGGTAGGTGTTGAAGGAGGAGTCTCCGGTTATGGTGCTTTCAAAGAAATAACGCTCCATGAGCCAGAGGGAGAGGGTCAGGTCCGGCAGCTGGTTGAACATGAAGCCGGAACTGAAGCCCGGTACGGAGGGGGTCTCGGGAGATGGAGTTCCCCAGATGCCTCCGAGGCTGGTGGAGATGTTCCAGCTTCCCGCCAGAAAAAGATCGACGTCGGCATCTCCCAGACTGGTGGAAAAGAGCGCCTCCGGGGCTTCATCCTCCGGCAGCGGGACGGAGTCTTCGCCGACGGCAACCCGGGCGGCGGCAAAGGTGAGGAGAAGTACCAGCATCAGTGTCGTCTTGCTAAGATCTATTCCCTGCATTACTCTATAGATGCAAACAATACCACACACCGACCGTTTTGTAGAGGATTTACGAATAGAATGGTAGTTTCCATGATTCAGGTGGTCTTTGAACTGCCCGAGGCGACGTCTCTGAAGGAGAAACGCCAGACCCTGCGGTCCCTGAAGGACCGCTTAATCAGGAAGTACAAGGTTTCGGTGGCGGAGATCGATCTGCAGGATTCCCTCTCCTTCTGTCATATCGGCGCGGCCTATGTCACCAATTCCCGGGAGATCGGAGAGCGGGTGATGCAGCGGGTCGCCGATTTTGTGGAAGACACCATACCCGGGCGGGTCCATAACATCGCCGTTCACAGCGAACGTTTTTAAATTTCCTGGTCCTCGTTTTCGTTGTGGATGTCCACCGCCTCCTTGACCGCGCCGATGCAGAGGTTGAAGTCCTTCAGGGTCTCCTTGAGGGAGTAGAAATTGAGTCCCGCAAAGTAGATTTTCGAGAAGACTGAAAAGGAGATCTCCTCTTCCTTGCTGATATTGATATAGCATCCGAATTCGTAGCAGATTTTCAGCATCTCCACCAGGCGGCGCTGAAGGAATTCCGAGGTTTCCGGAGGAAAAGCGAAGGTGTAGGCTATCTCGAGGAACTTGTTGTCCATGTCGATGTAGAACTCTCCGGCGGCTCCGTCACCTCCCTCGAATCCGGCGATGTAGGAGGCCTCGTCCCCGGAGTTATCGAAGACTTCGTAGCCCAGTTCCTTGAATAGTACGTTTACCCGTTGAATCCGTTCGCGCATAAGTTTAGAGTATTTCATGGCTGTCTCTCATTGGGGCTACTGTAGTATCTTTTGGTCCCTTCTTCAAGGCGAGTCCCTGATCGCTTGTCATTCTCCGAAGAGGCCGGTCATTATTTTCGGTATATACGGGGCTGCAGTGCGGGCGATGCCGGGGGGCAGAAAGAGCCGGACCTTGCGCAGAGACCTGGTGAATCCTTCAACCACGGAGGTTGAAAAAACCGATCCGCTGGAAGCGAAGGGCAGGAAGCTGTCGTTCCGGTAGATTAACAGATCCACCTCAAAGGATATGGGCTCAGGGATATCGAGAATCACCTCCCAGGCTTCAATCCCCGTATCGTATTCTTCCCGCAGAATCGAAGCTATGCGGTTTTCCAGGTCCATCCGGGCATTCAGGTCCGTAGCCTGTTTGTGCAGCCGGGGATCGAAGGGGCATTCGAAGGCGGTTTTCAGGAGCCGGCGTTCAAAGACCATTCTGGCCAGCTGGTAGTAGCTTCTCTCCCGTATGGCCAGGGTCCGATAGAAACCTGCGTCGTCCAGGCCGTAGAGCGCCTCCTGGTCGAGGTCGTTCTCCGTCAGTCCCAGAAGCACCGCTTTCTTTATCATCGCCGTGGCAATGCGTACGGTGCGGTGCCAGTAGACGCTGCGGTACATCTGATACTTGGCAAAGAGCAGGCTCTCCACGGAACCGAGTCCCCGTTCATCCAGGGCCAGGGCGGAGGCTGTCGGAATGATCTTGTCGATAAAGAAGTCCGTGTCCTGTATGCCGTAGGGAACACCGCAGAAGAAGGCGTCCCGGTTCAGGTAATCCAGCTTGTCCGGGTCCAGCACTCCGGAGAGAATCCTGCGGAAAAAGAGGATCTCTCCGTTGTTGTGATGATCCATCCCCTCATCCACAATGGCGGCTACCACATAGGGTTCCACCCCCACATCCTCCCGCAGCACCCGCTGGAAGGGGGGAGTCATGACCAGCCGTCCGGTGAGGACTTCATGATCCAGCAGGGGAAGGTCCTTGAAGGAATGGGTATAGGGAAAGTGTCCCAGATCGTGGAGCAGGGAGGCGCATAAAAATGCCTTGACCCCTTCGAGACTGACAGGAGGGCTTCGCCGGTCGACGCTGATGTGACGGATTATCCGCTTGGCAAGGTGAAAAACCCCGAGGCTGTGGTTCAGACGGGTATGGGTGGCCCCTGGATACACCAGGTAGGCCGGGCCCAGCTGACGGATGCCCGCCAGTTTCTGGAACTCCCCCAGGGAGATCAGTTTTTTCAGTGCCGGGGTCAGATAGATGTTCTGCCACAGGGGATCCCGGATGGCCTCGGTGTAATCGCTGCTCAGATGTTCAAGGATTTTTTGACGAGTCTGCTGTTCTATTCCCACGTTTATTCCTTTAGAGCTGCCCTTTTTTCTCAAAACAGTCTACTCCGGGGTTTTTCCTTCTGTCCAGTGTGTTTGACAGAACCGGGGCTATGGGGATACCATTTTGAGGATGGACAGACTGTATGGCATGTTCCTTATCGTGATTCTTGCAGGCCTTCTTGGTTCGGGATGCAGCCGCAACCGGAGTGCCGACGAAGGACGGCCCGACACCGCGTCGGTTTCCGCGGCGGAACGGGCTGAGATCGCTGAACTTCAGTCAGAAACGACGCCTCCTCCGCCACCGCAGGAGCCGCGCAGGAGTTCGTCCTCCGAAGAACGAAGCCGGGCAAGGACGGTTTCAGCTGCTTTTTTTGCTGTTGATGATACGGGATTTTCCCTCAGGAGTCCTGAGGTTTTCGACTACGAGATCGGACGCCTTGAGCGACGGATACCTGAAGGTCTTGCTTCCTGCCTTGTACTGCTTGGAAGCGACCTGCCTGGGGAGTACCTGGCTCCGGAATGGCGCGCACATCTGAACCGTCAGTCCGAACAGTTTGAACGGCAGCCTGTAGGCTTTCGCGTCTCTGCGGACGACGGGGAGGGGGCCCTGAATACCCGTTTCAAGGCTCTCTGGAACGACAGCATGGTAATCGGGTTTGTGAGGGCCCGGAACGGGGAGGATGGCAGGTATCTGCTTGAGGATCTCGGGATAGAGAAAAGACTGGAAAAGCCGTACCCGAACATGGAGATTCCGCCTCCCCTGGCGGATACTGTATACTGATACCGGATAAACGAAGTGACAGGAGAAAAATGATGGGAACCCCCGTAGGCCGTGTGGAGCGAGAGTTTGTACTGAATAATGTGGCGGAAAAGAAGATATCCCTCAGGGTTCACGGATACAAGAAAACCCGCCAGGCCATTGTGCTCAGAATCGAAGAGGATGTACTGGTTCTGTACAATGATACGGAGGGATGGAGTGATTTCTCCGCCAAAGAGGAGATCCGCGTATTTTTTTCCTACTTCGGACACGTAATGACTTTTCCCAGCCGCGTAAAGAGTGCCGACGACTATCTGAGTATAGAAATCCCCGGAGAAATGATAAAGAACCTGCAGCGAAAATACGAGCGCATTGCCCTGCCGCCGGGAACAATGGTCAGCTTTGCGGTGGAGAATATCACCTACGAACTTACCTTTCCCAAGACGGAAGAGTACAACCCGGCGGAACAGCCCGCTTACGGGGATGCTTTTCCCCAGGAATCACTGGATAAACTGATGGCGGGGGCTGCTAAAAAGATCAGCGAGTTCAAGGCGAATTACCGGATTCAGATGTTCCGGGACCGGGGGCCGAAGGGCTGGGAAGAGGAGATAATTACCCGCACCGGAAAGTCGCTGTTTGTCTCCCCCATCAAGGCGGGGGTACCGAAAACAGATCCCGATATGTCCGGGAGGATCCTCACCAAGGCCCAGGCTCTGGCTCCGGAATACAATATCAATCTCTCGGAGCTCCTGGGCAGCGAAGCCGAACTGGATGAAAGGTTTTCCCAGCTGTCGGATAAGGACATCGTTGCAGTAATCTACTGCCCCCTGATCTATCACGATTATGTGATCGGCTATATTCATGTCTGGTCGGAGCATGTCACCCTGGGAATAGAGGTTTTTGAATATCTCTACCAGTTTTCAAAGGTGCTCGTATATGCCCTGAAAAATCACGCCTACTTCGATAATATTGAAAGGCAGAAAGGGGAGTATGCAGCCGAGATCCTCGATATCTCCGCCTCTGGACTCCTGTTTACTCATACGTCCCGGGAGCTTCATGAACGGCTTGTCCTCTATACCGACCTTGATCTGTTTTTACGTATGGGACCGAGGAAGATGGTTATCGGTTCCCGCATTATGAGAAAATATCAGGATAACAAGCAGACTTATTACGGATGTCAGTTTCTGGACCTGAAGCCGGAGGATTTTCGCTTTCTTTTTGATTCAATTTACGGGCGGGAGCTGACCCCGGAAGACGAGGAGCTGTGGGAAGGCGGCGCAGAACCGCCGAAACTTACCTTCACCTAGCAGGGACGTATCAAGGACTCGCTGTATTGATCCGAAAATGTAGTTGAAAATGTTTCGCATTATTCTGGAGCTGAATGATTTTTATCTTCTCAGAAAAATGAAGGCCCGTCTGATGGGAGAGGTCTCCGAGGGCTTTTCTTCCCTCTATCCCGGGTTGTCCGCATTCCGTGTCGAGGGGGCGGCCCTGGTCCTGGAGGCCGGGGATATCGCGGCGGATTATCTGGTGGAAGGTCTTTATCGTTTTTACCAGGAGCTTCTGAAAAAGCGTCTGCTTTTGCACGGATTCTTCATCGGGGTTGATTATTCTCCTTCGAAGGAATTCAGCATACATCCCGATGGAAAGTGGAGTGTTCTCTCCCCCGGGCTTGATTCCCTTTCCCTGACGGAAAGCGCCAACGAGGTGCTTATGCCGTTTGTCTGCACCGAGGGCAGCGGACCGCTGCTGAGGGTAACCGGAATCAGCGATGCTTCCGCCGAAAAGGCGCAGCCTTTTCATGGTTTTGCAGAAGGTGAAAACCTCGCTCTGATACATGAGATCTTTCAGTCCTGGAAGGACTCCCGCCGGAAAGGACGGCCCTTTTTTATACATTCCCTCAACCCCGCCGAGCAGTATCGTCTGGCAGTCTCCGTGGCTGATGAGGCGGGAGAGGCGGAGAACCTGCCTCTCATAGATCTGAACTATCCCTGGCGTTCACCCTGCGGGGCCTTTCTAGGGGCCTTCGGCCCTGGTCAGGATCTCTCGCTTGCCTCTGAGGTACCGGAAGAATCACGGGAAGAGTGGAGGGAGCTGGGAGAAGGATTATTCCGGGGAGAGGATCTCTTCTGCGAGCAGGATGCCCTCTCCTGGTTGAGCAGGACTTTTCCCGCCTACGCCGGGGGAGCGAGGAAGCGGGGTGTTGTTCCCGTTGTCCTGCTGACCGGTGCGGAGAGAATGAACCGTGTCGCCCGGCGTATAGTGGAAGGTATTCTGGCCCCTCTGCATGAGCGGGGCATTCTGTTCTGTCTGCTTCTGGGAGCCCGTCCGCCCCGTTATAAGCGATCATCCTGCAATTTTACAGAGTTCCGACGGGCTCCGCACAAGGGAAGGCAGACGGATTTGTATCGGCTCTACTCGGGACTAAAGGATGACGAGAAGAAAAGCATCTCTGCTGCAGCACTTTTTGCCCCTTTTCTGCCGGCTGCCGATCTTCTGAGCTGTCTGTACAGGACCGGTTCCCCCAGGCAGAAGATCGATACACTTTTCGCGAAACTTGTCGCCTCCGGCGGAGCGTTCAGAACGTGGAGGTATTTCTTTCCCCTTCTGAAGCTGCCGTACCGCTTGTCCCGTGAAGATTTTCAGCGGAGGGGAATAAACGAACTTCTCTCGTTTTCCGGTGGAATGAATCCGGCTCCCTTCGGACTCGAATACGCCGCCATTGCGGCCATGCTCTCTCCGGATCACGCCGTTTCCCTGTTCGTTCCTCTTCTGCGGGTGGTTTACGGATTTGGGGGCGATAAGTCGCTTCCGGTACTGTTCAGCGTTTTTGGCCTGCTGAAAGGGCGGCACAGGCGTCTTTTCCGTATCGCCGGGTTCCTTATGGGACGGGAAACTGCGTACGCCGAACCTGAGGATACCGCAGGGGCGGAAGACGAATATGAGAGTGAGATCGACTCCCTGGTGGATATTGTTTCGGTGGGAAATATGCTTTTCCGCGGGGACCACAGTTCCGCCCTGAGTCGGGCCAAGAATGTGCTTTTCCGTGTACAGGAGAAACAGAGTCCCTGCCATGTTGCCCGTGCCCAGCTCTCCGTTGGATCTTCCATGCTCTGCATGGGAAGAGTGGAAGAGGCAAACGACTACTTTTCTCTGGCCTACGAAACCAGCAAATCCTGCTCCAATACGACTGACAGGATGGAATCGTGTATACGACGGGGTATATCCCTCTTTTTGTTCGGAAATTATTCCCGGGCCGATCGGCAGCTGTCCGACGGTATTCGTATCGCAGGGGGATACTGTCGCGGGGATTCCCTGCTGTTCGCCCACTTTCTCAAGGGCCGCATTGCCTTTACCCTTGGACGTTATGCCGCTGCGGAGGAGCTGTTCTGGAAATGCCTCTCCATTGCAACGGTACTTGGAGAACCCCATCAGTTGTTTTATGCCTGGCTGGGGCGTTCCATGATTTACAGCGGCCGCCTGCGGGAGGGGACCGGGATTCTGGCACAGCTTCCTCGAACCGCGGAGGTTCTGTATTACACAGCGGAGGGAAAGCTCTTCGAGGGAGATATCCCCTGTGCCCTGGATCTGGCCCGACGCAGCGAAAGGACTATCCGCATCGAAACCCCGCCGGTCGGCTGTTTCGGCAGATACACCTGGCAGAACGGTTACAGCAACGTCGAGGACTGCGCCTTTCACGGACCCGACGGAAGACGGGTGCTTTTCAACTGTGTAAGCGCTTTTCGCTGGTACCTGGAGAGCCTCGGCGGAAACCCTCAGGCCGGTCGTATGGTACTTGAGCAGATCACCAGGGAAGAAAAACTGGGCGAGCTCGATCCCTATTATCATTTCTATTACCTGGTTCATGCCCTTCTTATTCCCGAGGATACCCACAATGAATCCCTGGAACGGATAACCTATGTAAGCAAGGGCTTGAAGTACCTGCAGCGGATCGGGTCGGTCATCGATGATGTATCTTCCAGGCTGGATTTCATTAATAAAAGTCACTGGAACAGGATGCTGATGGATATAGCAAGGAATGAGAAACTGGCGTGAAACCGGGAAAAACTCTCGGGAGGATGCTTGACACATGCCCTTTGCATTGCTATAGTACCGCTACATTTTTAGAGGTGGCGTAGCTCAGTCGGTAGAGCAAACGGCTCATATCCGTTCGGTCAGGGGTTCAAGTCCCTTCGCCACTAACGGCCGGTAATTCCTTTTTGGACTTGCCGGTTTTTTTTTATCCGTATACCATGGACCCAGTCTGTTTTGAGGAGTCTCCCATGCTCGGGTTCTGCATTAAAAAAACCTTTTTTGATATCTGGGATAATCTTTTTCTACTGCTGTTGATTAACATCGGCTTCATTCTGATGCTGGGCGTCGTCATTTATCTGCCGTCTCTGCTGAGCTTTTCTCCCTTTCTGTCGATTTTCGGCCTTTCCCTGGGAATCCTGCTTTTTTCAGTCTATCTCGGCGGGGCGGTTAAAATGACAAAGGAGATGTCGGATTTTCGTTCCGTATCCATAAGCTCCCTTCCCCGATACATAAGGGATAATCTGATACCCTCACTGGCGATCGGCGGCATCGCTATCCTTCAGGTCGTTCTTTTTTCCGTGATTTTTCCCTTTTACATGAATATCGGAGGAATTATCGGCCTGGGAGTGGCTTCCCTTCTTTTCTGGACAAGTTTTATCTGGTGGCTTGCAAGCCAATATTACTGGCCCCTTTACTGTCGTCTGGAGAGAAATATCGGGAAATCCCTGAAAAAGTCGGTCCTGCTCTTTTTCGACAATACGGGATTTACCCTGTTCCTGGGGCTGGGCAGTCTTTTCCTGCTGGTGATTTCGGGCTTTACCGCCTTTCTGGTTCCCGGTTTTGCCGCGATTCTCCTCTGGCATCAGGTCGCGTTCAAGCTGCGCCTCTACAAGTACGATTATCTTGAAGAGAATCCGGGGGCTGATCGGAAGCGTATCCCCTGGGCCGTACTTGTCCAGGAGGATCGGGAAAAGCTGGGTCCCCGCAGCCTTAAGGGCATGATCTTTCCCTGGAAGGAATAAGCTGCGCGCCTAGTCCGGCCCCGGGGAAATAAGGGCTTCCTCGATCTCAGGAGCTCTGTCCAGCTGGTTCGACTCCCATAGGTACAACACAAGCCGTGCCGCCCGGTGGTATATGGCGGTACGTATGCTTGTCTCGATATGGGCCAGGGCAAAGGGGCTGACAAAGCTGAAGGCCAGAGCCGCAGGATGGTAGCGCGCCTTCAGGGTTTTCTGCAGACGGCGGATCCTGCCGGCAATACCGGCAACCCGTAAGCCGCGGCGGGCGCCGGTAAAGATTCCCCTGATAAGTTCATCCTCCGTCAGTTCGTTGATCCGTACCGCAAATTCCAAGGATATTCGTCCAAGGGTGCTTCTGATACCCGGGGCGGAATAGAGCCGGGACAGCAGCAGGACCGAGCTGAAGTAGCCGCCGGCAATTATCTCCCTGAGTCGCAGCTCTTCAAAGGACGGGACTTTTTGCGGCGCATAGTGTTCTGCCGCGGATTGCCAGAGGGCCTTGATCCCCTCGATGAAACCCGGAGAGCTCCCCGGGGAACTCAGAACCTGCCGCCGGGCCGCCAGAACCGCGGCATTCTTCAGTCTTCTGAGTATGCGTCCCGTTCTGGCGCCCGGTCTGCTCCGGGTTTCCCCGCTTTTAAGGGCATCCTCGATATGGTGGTCCGTCTCGATCCCAAGATCCCGGAGCACCGCATTGACCCGCTGGGCGCCTTCTTCAAAAAGTATGGACTGCTCATCCCAGTTCTCCGGATTAAGGATCTCCTCCAGCCTGCGTCCTGCGTTGATTATCTCCTTTTTTTTCAGGGATTGTATGCGACCGGCGATGAGCGGATTTTCTCCTCCGTAGAGGTAAATGCCGTAATAGCTTATCCGTAAAAGCACAAGGGCATAGAGATAGCGAAAGCTTCCGTCAAAAAGAATGCCCGTTATCATGGAGCGGACGAGATACAGAATCAGCATGGGAAGCCCGACAAGGGGGATCAGGGCGATCCGCAGTAATGGAAAAAGCAGCCGGACTCTTGAAAGCTGACGGATAAGCGGCAGACCCATGATACGGGAATAGGCCCGGCTGATGTTCCCCGCCCGGAGGAGCCATTTCAGGCGGGTTCCGTAGAGTTTTCTCAGGAGGGGTCTGCGATGTATGTCGGCGTAGATATCGGAAAAGGCCAGCATGGCCACCTCCGCAGCATTCCGGACACTGAAGGAAAAGCGCAGCTGGTCACGGGCTTCCCCATCCGGGCCGGTGCGGATCTCCTGCAGGGAGAGGAGTATCTCCCGGATGTCCCGGGCAATCTCGTATTTCGGAGTAAAAAGCGTCGTCAGGCGGGCCCGGACGGTCTTTTCGGCTGCGCTGAAGCTGGCGAGCTCCGCCTCTTTCCATCCTGCTTCCATTTCCCTGAGCCGCCGGGGAAGCAGGTGCCGCCGGGCCAGCAGAAGAACAATCTGCACCACGGCGAAACGCATGCAGAGGGGAACAAGAAGCAGGGGAAGCAGCATCCACAAGTACTCCGGCATGAACCCATTGTATCCGCTGAAAAAGAGGGTAGCAACAGCTTGATTCACGCATCGATGTATACTAAACTAATGTTAAGTATATGAAGCGGGAAACTCCTCTGCCATCACTCCATTGCCGTTCCCATTACAGCCTGCTGGCGGGACCTCTGTCGCCGGAGGATATCTGCCGCAGGGCCGCGGAGGAGGGTGCGGAGAGCGTCGGCATGGTGGACAGGGCAAACCTGTACGGGCTTCCCGCCTTGTATCGGGCCGCCGGGCGCTACAATCTCAAGGCTGTGGCGGGGGTGGAATTCGCCTCTCCCGGTTCATCCCGGGACTCTCTCCCTCTCTTTACCTTTTATCCCCTGAACCGGGAAGGTTTTGCCCGCCTCAACCGCCTGATAAGCCGGTTTGCCGACTCTTCTTCAGACCCCGTGGAGCTCCTTTTGAAGGAGGGCTGGGAGGGAGGCAGGGTGGCGGTATTCCGGCCGGAACTTTTTCCACGGCTGCTGGAAAGGAGCCGTCGCGGTCTTGTCGCTGCCCTGGTCTGGGGCCTGCCCTTCCGCGCGATGCTGACAGAGGCCCGGAGACTGCGTATTCCTCCCCTGGCGCTGAACGCGGCGCTCTACGCAACGGAGGAAGAACGGCGGCTCTACCGTATTCTTCGGGCCATCGACGAGAACCGCAGCATTCAGAGAAACCGGGGAGCAGAACAGGAGGGGCTTCCCCCCGCATGGCGCCGGCGCTGTTCCCCCGCACAGATGGCGGCCTTTTTTTCCTCCCTGCCGGATGCCCTGTATCAGGCCCGTCTGCTGGCCGGGGACGCCGCATCGTCCCTCTTTCCGGACAGCTACGTCTTTCCCTCCTTTCAGGGCATGCGGCCCGAGGAGGAGTATCAGCGCCTCCGGGGCCTGTGCATGCGGGGTGTCCGCCGACGCTACGGATCTCTGACCCCTGCCGTCCGCCGACGCCTGGACTACGAACTGGATATCATCAGGCGCAAGGGCTTTGCCGGATACTTCCTGGTGGTGCAGGACATCGTCGCCCGTTGTCCCCGGACCTGCGGACGGGGAAGTTCCGCCGCCAGCATTGTTTCGTACCTTCTTGAGATAACCCATGTTGACCCTCTGGCCTGTGACCTCTTTTTCGAACGCTTTCTGAATATGGGACGCATGGATCCTCCGGACATAGATGTGGATTTTCCCTGGGACGAAAGGGAAAAGACCCTGGACTACGTCTTCGCTGCGTATGCCGGGCAGGCGGGAATGGTGGCGGACCATGTTACCTTCGGGTCCCGGTCGGCGCTGCGGGAGTCCGCCAGGGCCTTCGGATTGCCTGAACCGGATATAGGGCCCCTCGCCGAAGCTTTCCGCATGGGGGAATCCGGACTGCCTCCCTACCTCGAGGCGACCGCCAAAGGGCTTCTCGGTATCCCCCGGCATCTTGGAACCCACCCCGGGGGGGTGGTAATCAGTCCCGGACCCATAACCGATTATACCCATGTCGGGACTTCTCCCCTGGGCCGGCCGTTGATCGCCTGGGAAAAGGAGGGAACCGAGGATGCGGGGCTGGTCAAGATCGATCTTTTGGGAAACAGGTCCCTGGGGGTGCTCCGGGATGTACTGACCCTGACCGCTCCCCTGCGGGCCGGGGCCGGGGAGCCTCCCCTGGAGTGGAGCAGCTTCAATCCTCTGGAGGATACCCGTACCAGGGAGATGATCGAAGCGGGGGATACCCTGGGGGTCTTCTACGTGGAGTCCCCAGCCACGCGGCAGCTTCTGAAAAAGATGCGGTGCGGCGATTATCCCCATCTCGTTATCGCCAGTTCCATTATCCGCCCCGCCGCCAACCGCTACATCAATGCTTTTCTCCGGCGACTGCGGGGAGCGGTTCATGATTCCCTGCATCCGGCGGTGGATGAGGTTCTGGCGGAGACCCGGGGCATCATGGTTTACCAGGAGGACGTTGCCCGGGTGGCCATTGCGGTCTGCGGTTACAGCCCTGCTGAGGCGGACAGCCTGCGCAAGGTACTGTCAAAGAAGGACCGCTCCCTTCGGCTGCCGGCCTTTCGCGAGGAGTTTATCCGCCGGGGCCGCAGCCGGGGGGTCGCCCCGAAGGTGCTGGAGGAACTCTGGGAAGGGATCCTCTCCTTCGAAGGATATTCCTTCTGCAAAGCCCACAGCGCTTCCTACGCCCTGGTCTCCTACCGCCTGGCCTGGCTCAAGGCGCGGTATCCCCTGGAGTTCTTCTGCGCCGTCATCAACAACGGCGGGGGGTTCTATTCCCGGCAGGTCTATCTCAACGCCCTCTCCAGGGCGGGTTTTCCCCTCCTTCCGCCGGATGTGAACCGGAGCGCAGGGCCCTATACGGTAGAGCGCCGGGAGTACCCGGGGGGTGCTCTGAGAACCGGACTTCTTCAGCTCAAGGGGGTGGAGGATTCCTTTATCAGGAAACTTCTGGATGAACGCCACCGCCGGGGACCCTTTGCCGATTTTCAGGATTTTCTTATGCGCCTCAATCCTCCGCTGCCGGATATCCGCGGACTGATCCGTTCCGGTTCCCTGGACGGAATCGCTGCCGGAGTACACCGGCCGGGACTTTTCTGGTACTATTTTCACGTATCAAAGCATCCCGAGCTCTTTATTGCACCTGCAGCCCCGGCATCCCTGGGGGATTACCCCGGAGAGGTAAAACTGCAGGATGAGCTGGAGACCCTGGGACTGCTGGTAAGCCGGCATCCGGCGGAACTTCTTCGGATTCCGGAGGGGATGTACGATTGTGATGTTATTCTGACGGGTTCGGGCAGCATTCCGGAGTTCCCGGGAAAACGGATCGCCATACCTTCGGTTCTCGTTACCGGCAAGGAGGTGCGGACCAGGACAAAAAAAGAGATGTGTTTCCTGAGTTTCGAGGACCTGGAGGGAATTTATGAGACCGTGCTTTTTCCCGAGGTCTACCGGCGTCTGTATCCCCGTATCTGCAGATTCTGCGCCTTTCTGGTTACCGGTACGGTGGAACAGGAGTTCGGGGTTTTTCAGCTCAGGGTGGAAGAGCTGGAGCCTCTGGACGCTGCTCCCCTTGATTCACCGAAACAGGTGTGTCAATATTGGCCCAGGAGCAGCCTGGAACATGAAAGTTGGAATAATCTGCGTAGCCTCGACGGAAACGGAGGGAGCGACTTTTCTGGAGCTCTTGTCCGATAAGGGAGTCTCTGCGGAACTGCTGCATGTTTACAGCGGCTGGGAAAAGCGGGTCGGCATCTGGATCGATTCCTGCACCCACTTCATGGTCCTGCCGGAGAACCCCGATTTCTCCGCACCCTGGTTCAACTATCTGGCAGGATTCTGCAGCGGCTCCAGCCGCGGTCTGCTGATATTCAGTATGGCCGGTCTTCCTCCCCATTTTTCCGACTTCCCTGCGGTCTCCGATGCCGAGGCCATGATACGTCACTGGTTGCAGGAAAAGCAGTCCTGGGAGAAGTCTGAGGATATCCGCATGGCAAAGGAGGCCCTGGCAGCGGCGGGTCTTTTTTATCATCCCGAAGATCTCGCCCGGATGGCGGCTGCGGGCGAACAGGAGACTGTGGAACTCTTTATGCGCTCCGGAATGTCCGCGGATACCCGAAACCGCCGGGGGGTACCCCTGCTTTCCCTCGCAGTCCGGGGGGGACACCGGCATCTTGTGGAATACCTGCTGTCCCGGGGCTGCGATATAGATGCCGAAAGCGGAGACCGGGGCAATACAGCTTTAATGGATGCCGCTGCTGAGGGAGAACTGGAAATCGCCGAGATCCTGATTCGTACCGGCGCCGGTCTGGATGTTACGAGCCGTAACGGGCAGACAGCCTTGATTCTTGCCGTGGGGCAGGGGAATCTGAAAATCGCCGCGCTGTTGATAAAGGCAGGTTCCGCCCTTGATATCCGTGATTCCCTTGGTATGTCGGCCTACGATTATGCGAAGCTCTTCCGGCACGGGGAACTCCTCAGCCTGATGGATTCCCGCAGCACCCGGGAATCAACGGAACACTGACATGACGAAGGTCCGGGACACGACTGTGAATCTTGACAAGCGGCTGTGCCGGAAGTAACTTGAAGACGTATGGAGAAGCAGAGGCGGGCCTATCTGTTCCATTTTTCACGAAAGGACGGCAGGTCCTTCTTTCTGGATCCTTTTCAGGACCCCAACGAGGTTATGCCTGTTCTTGAAAGCTGCGAGCTTATCGGTCTGTATGGTAACGAACCGAAGGTCGAAGCTGTTACCTGGTTTCGCAACGAGCTCTATCGCAAGGTGGAGTCTGCCGTTAAGGTATGGGTGGCCGAACGGCGTTTTATTCCCCGTTTTCTGGTCAGTTCCGCCCTTTTCCTTCTGGTATACCTGTTCCTGAGTCTTGTTATCCGTGATCCCCTGCCGATGGTGGATGAGCTCCTGGTAGCCCTGGGAGTATCCGCTGCACTCTATGTATTTCTTTCCCGCCGTGATTTGAGCTCCGCCTGGTCGTCAAAAAAGCGGGCGGAACTCCGGGGCAAGGTGGATTCCATCTATTTTGAGGAAGACCAGTTTGTCAGGGAAGTCGAAAAAAACCTCCATCGCCTCGAAACGGGGAGCCCGCAGCAGGTTCTGGAATCAATAATCCTATCCACCGACAGCTTCTATGCCCATCTGAATGCAGAAGCAGCTTCGCAGCTCGCCCGCTATATTGAACAGAAGCTGGGGAGCAGGGAGCTTAAGCGGCAGGAGAAGAAGATCCGCGCCCTCCTCAGGGCCAAACGGGGCAACGATAAGCGGGAGATAGAATCGTTGAGCAGACAGTTTTCTGCAAAGAAGATCGATCTGTCCCTCTTTGCCGTGTATCACGGGATTAAAAGTTCCTCGAACAAAGGCTGATCAGCTGTTCTCGTCGTCCAGCAGGGTATTGATACCCGTGAGTTCTTCCTGGAGTCGAAGGCTGGTAAGGACGGTATCAAGGTTCTCCGACGCCGGGGTAAAATCCGGATCAAGTTCCAGAACAGCCTGCCAGTGGCGGACCGCAAGCCGAAGGTCGCCCCGGGCATAGGCTTCAAGCCCGGCTATGTACTGCTCTTCCACCATCTGCTGACGGGCATACCGTCCCCGGTCGCCCAGATCCATGGACGCTACCACACTAATCCGGTCCAGGGGAGCGGACACCTGGGTATCGAGACCCAGGGTATAGTTGATATTGAAGGCCATATCGCTGGTCAGAAGTTCAGTTCCCAGGGAGAACCTCGGGTTGCCTCCGCGATAATGAAATCCGCTCTGCAGGGAGAAGAAATTGGTTACCGCCAGGTCCATGCCCGTGGCAATGTACCAGTTTTCCGCAGGAACATCAGGCTGCAGACTGAAGGGGTAATTGAAATCCGTCGTCAGAGTCAGGGGTCTGAAGGGTGAATAGGCTATACCCAGGGACGCTTCTGTGGGAAGCGCTTCTCCGTCCGTACTGATTCCCAGATTACGTGCCACAAGACCGACTGCAAAGTTACTCTCCCGGGCAACATAGGGTTTCATAAAATTAAAGCGGGTCAGAAGTCCGATATCGGCCAGTAATCCGAAGGCTGACTGGCCCGGTTCAATTACCTCAGGGATATGACGATAGGCTGTTTTTAAATTTGCCCCCAGGGCGAGACCTTCATAATCGTAGCTGGAAAAGAAGTTATAGGAGATATTCGCCGTAGCCAGGGTCTCGGAGTAGTAGATGCTGGCCTGGGTGTCTCCCCAGTCATTGTATTCGGTAAAGGGTACGTACAGGAACTTTCCACCGAAACCGTAGCCCAGATTCTCGTTGCGCATGGTAAAGACGGCGCTGTCGATGGATGTATCGGCGATCCACGCATTATGGGCCAGGGCTATCTGGGTTCTGTCCAGCAGAGCACTGGCCGCCGGATTGGCTTCGAGGTAGGAAAAATCATTTGCCAGTGCGGTAAAGGCAGTTCCCATGGCTTCGTAGCGTCCGCCTATGGGAATCTGGAGGATGGGAAAGACCGTCAGGCCGGTGTTGGGGTCTGCAAAGGATTCGGAAAAGTCAAAATAACTGTCGAAAAAACCTTCTCCCGAAGCGGAAAAAGGTACAGTCAGAAGGAGGAGAAATATTGTAGCCCTCAGCATGATTGTTCTCTGCATAGCAGCTGCCTTTTGCGAATATACCACCAATTCCGGGAGAATACTATATTTTCGGCACTTTGCAGTCCCGGGTCAAGTCAATCTCCCCTCAAGAACCCAATCGGCCTTCATATTGGGAATCTGGGTATACTGCCCCTCCAAATATGCCGATAATGTGGTACATTCAGTACGAAGAAATGGTTATCGGATCGAGACTTAGACGCGGCCTACTGCATATTCTCCTCGTGGTACTTCTCCTAATGGGCGCGGGACCCCTCCATGCCGCCGGAAAACCGGAACAGGATCCTCTGCTGGAGGCACGGGAAGCCTACGAGGCCCGGGATTACAACCGTGCAATTCTGCTTACTGCAGAGGTAATGAAGGAGTATCCTGACTATTTTGATGAGGCTCAGTCCCTGATCCGGGCCATTCGCGGTGCCAAGATCAGGTACAACAATACCTTTGCCGACCTCATTGATCTGTATCAGGATGCCCTCCGGAACAGGGACGACGCCGGGCTTTCCGAGTCCTATACCATAATCAAGGATCTTGAAGAACTCGATCCCTATCCCAACGAGGAGACTGCGGAGGGACTGGTCCGGGCCCGGGAGGCCACCGGAAACGTGTACAACAGAATCCGGTATACGAACATAATGGATCAGGCTCTGGAACAGATCAGGAGCGGAGAATTCTTTCAGGCCGTTACAACCTATATGGGGGGCTTCAATCTGGCCCTGGACATCTTCCGGGACAAGAACTACGGCGAAGAGCCTGAAGCCGAAGCTGACCGTTTAAGAACCCAGGCTGCTGTTCTTGGAGAAGAGTTCACAACGTATCAGGACGCCCTGGCCGCCGCCGGCAGTTTTATCGACCAGCTGAGTCCGGATAGTACTCTTGATCAGCTTCGGGTCTGGGCGGAGGATTTTTCAGCCGAGTATGAGAACCTTTCTGACCTTCGCTGGCGTATTCAGGGAGTTATGCGGGGTCTTGAAGTTCTCAGGCTCCTTATCCTGAACGAATACGCAGAGGACACCGAAGACGAGATTTACCACCTTGCCTATCTTATCCTTCTGCACCGTGGAAGAAGCGCCGTTGAGGAGGAACTGGGAGTAAACGAAGGTATCCTCGGCGCCGTGGATGGCCGCTGGGACAAGGGCCTTGAGTCTGCATCGGCGGCCTTCCGTGAGATACTGTCTCTCCTCAACGAACAGGCCCATACTTTGTATACACAGCAGCGCTTCAGCGAATCCCTCGGGGTTTTTCAGCGCCTGGCCTCCGTGGCAGGGATTGTAGAAGAGCTTGCACAGCTGTGGCGGGCTCAGATTGCCCCTGCTCCGGAACCGGGAACTCCGGAACCCGATTACCGGCGGCTCCTGGAATCCGGTGAGGCCCCGGACTATTTAAAATACTATTACGATCTGGAAACCTATGCCCGTATTCTCGGGGAGAACGCCGTCGATTCCGTGGAGCTCGCCGGCCTTGGAGCCGTGTTCCGGGAGCAGGCGGAGATCCTGAGTGGAACCGCAGATGTCGATCTGGATACCGTCGCCGAATCCCGGGATTTCTTTGACCAGCGCGCCGGTATCCTTGGCCCCCTGGCTGTGTCGCTGCAGGAGAGAAAGAGCATTCCCCTTCTGGAAGATGAATACCGGGAATTAAACGTGCGGCGGCTCGGGGAACATGAAGAGCGTATAGCGATGTTGGATACTCTTTACCGGAACAGCAGCGAAGAGTTCATGCTGATCTATACCGAGAGGCGGGAAAGGGAGCTGGAAGCACGACTCGCGTCTCTGCGGGAACTCGAAACCGCCGGGGACAGTTCCCTTGCGGGGGAAGAGATTCTCTTCCAGGGAGATTCCTTCCTTGCCCGTTACCCGGACCGGGCCCTGGAGAACTACTCGCTCCTGAATGAAGGGGCGGAAAATCTGCTGGAGGATAATCAGGGTTTTCTGGCTGAGCTGAGGGAGCTTCCCCAGTGGCTTCAGAACCGGGAGAGCATCGCCGCGAGTATTGCCGGTGTCTCGGATCGCGAGGAGACTGTCTCCGGGCTCCTTCTCCGGTCGGAACAAAAATCGGAAGAGGCGGTGGAGCTGATTCGGATTGCCCGGCAGAGCCGCCTGGATGGTGAACGGCGCTATGCCGAAGCCCAGGCCAGGGTCCGCAGCCGTCAGTTCAACGTCAACAATCCCAATGCTGTCGAAAACGCCATCAGTGATTCCCGGGACTTTTTTCTTGCATCCCTGCAGCAGCAGTACGATCAGCTTCTTGATCACCGTACCGATGCGATTCCCGGGAACAGTGATAATTATGATATTCAGAGTCTCCTTTCCGAACTGGCCCAGGCCAAGCGGGATTACTTTTTACCCCAGCGGGATGCGGCCCTTGCGGAAGCACGACAGCTTATCCGGCAGCAGGATTTCGAACAGGCGAGCATCGTGCTGAACCGGGCGGAAGACTACCATCGCCAGCTCGATTCCGAGGATTATCCGGAAATTGTCCGTCTGCAGGAGTTTGTTGACCGGGCCATCAATACCTCCAGTGCCTGGTACATCAGCAAGACCGATCCTCTCTATGCCGAGATGAGCCAGCTGCTGAACCTGGCCCGCCGGGATTATCTGACCGCCCTGGAGCGGGTACGAGGGGGGCAGCGTTCCGGCGTCGAGACGCTCCTTGCGAGTGCGGAGGAAAAGCTCGCGGCGGTGCAGAATACCTTCCCGCAGAATCTGGAGGTCGGTATTCTGCAGCTGCAGATTCAGCTTCTCCGCAGCGGGGACCCGGCGGAACAGAACAGGATCATAGCAGAAAAGTTTGACCAGGCCCGTTCCGCCTTCAATGCCGGGGATTACCAGAGATCCCTGGCCCTGGCCAAGGCTCTTCAGGCCATCCGTCCCGGGTATCCCGGACTGGAATCCCTGATCGTGGAGGGGGAGATCGCCACGGGACAGAGGGTACGGGAGCCCGATCCGGCGGATGTCCGGGCCGCCGAAGCTCTTTACACGGAAGCGAACAGCATCTGGCAGAATCGTATCCAGGACCAGTATCCCGCTGCTCTGGAATCGATACAGGAGGCCATCGCCCGCTATACCCCCTTCAATCCTCCGAACCGGTATCTCGATCTGAAACAGCAGCTTGAAATTCGGGTAGACACGAGTACTGCAGCCATCCTCTCAGCTGCGGACCAGCTCCAGTACCAGTCTGCTCTGAAGGCCTATCAGCAGGGCAATTTTGTCCAGGCGAAACTTATTGTTGACCAGCTTATCCAAAAAGGCCAGAATGCCCGTAATCCCAGGCTGCTGGATCTGAGGAGAAGGATTGAATCGCGCTTGTGATGAATAGAAGATTTCCGTCCATACCTGCAACGATAATCCTCGCTGCTCTCGTACTCCTTCTGCCCCAGGTACAGCTTCTTGCCCAGGAACGGATCTACTGGGATGACTCCCGCGTCCTGGGACTTGAGAGTCCTCGTTTTCCCCAGGCAGGTTCCTCGTATCAGGGCATTGTGGTTATGGCCCACGAGTACGAGTACAGCGGACAGGACCAGGGTAGGGCCTACATCTCCACGGCGTACAGCAGCGACAGTCTCCAGTGGGAGACCCACTCCAGGGTACTGGGACCTTTTTCCTTCAGCGGCGATGAGTCTCCCATAGCCTCCCTTGCGGTCACTGCCGGAGGCGAGGTCTACCTGGCTGTGGCGGAAGATGAATCGACCATCGGAATCTACCAGTCCCGGAATCAGGGCGGAAGTTTTTCGAGAATAAGCAGCATTACCGCACCGGTTTCCGCGATTGTGGCCCCCCGACTCTTTCTCAATTCCCGGGGCGAGTTTGTCCTTTTTGTTTCCCGGGACGTCGGGACCGGTGCAGGCCTGGGCAGCTACCTGGGAATCTTCTATACCAGCTCCGAAAACGGCTCACAATGGGAAGCCTTTCGCCCCCTGACCACGGGAAATACCCTCCGGGAGACCTATCTGCCTTTTCTTGCCGGATACGGAGGGCGGGATTATGTCGTTTTTCAGGCCTTCAAGACCGGCGGTCCCGGGGGAAATCCCCCGTCGAGTTATCAGCTCTATATGGCAAGCAGTTTCGACGGAGGCAGGAGCTGGGGCCAACCTGAACTGATTACCGATTTCCCTGAACCGGAAAACCTGGGAGAGGAAGCGGGGTGGGAATATTATGATAACCAGAGGCCCGCTATCCTTGTCGACGGCGAAAGGACCTTTGTGTCCTGGGAACGCCGTTACGCCCGTTCCCGGACACGAAATATCTACCTCGCCGAGCTGAACGGTTCGGGGAATACTGAAAACGTGGTGAGGATACGAAGCGACCGGGACAGCATATCTCCCAGGATGGTAAAGGCCGGAGACCGCTATTTTGTCAGCTGGTATGAGGGGAGTGAACAGGATATGACCCTGCGCCTGGCGGAGGGGCGCAAGATTCCCAACGTGGGAATTGACTGGTACTATCAGGAAGGGGCGGGAACGGAGTATCTCTTTGCAGATGACCGGCCGGACAGTTCCACCTTCGCGGTTCCCCTGGTTTTCCGCCAGCGTCTGCACCTTGTATGGGAGAACGATACCTATCGGGGAACGGAACTTGCGGATTCCCGTCTGATCTATCGGGGACCGGATATCTACACCGCGTCGCCCAGTGTCCGGGGGGTGAACTTTATCGGCGGCGAGCCTGTTTCCAGAGACAACTTTACCATCGCCTGGAGTGAGCCCCGGGATTCCTCCGGAATTGCAGGATATAACTATATCTTCAGCCGGTCGGAAACAGAACGTCCCGGGCGTCGGCTGTCTCACTTCCGGGATGAAAATCTATCGACTACCCGGTCCCTGGAGGAAGACGGCCGCTGGTATTTTCATATTATCGCCCAGGATTATGCGGGCAACTGGTCGGAACCGTCATCACTGCTGATACAGCGGGATACGACAGCTCCTGATACACCTGTGTTTCTTCCTCCGGAAACCGACAGTTCCGGTTTTCTTCTGTCCAATACCCGGACCATTGAATGGCGTGCTTCTCCCCAGGAGGACACTGCCGGCTACACCTACACATATACCCTGCTCGACCCGGCAGGACGTGCAGTGGATCCGGAGCAGGTGCGCCCGGCGCTGCCGCCGCGACGCATTGTTACCACTTCTCCGGAGGCCTCCTTTTTTAACCGCGACAACGGTACCTGGATGCTTTCCGTTGCGGCGGTGGATCGAGTCGGCAATATCAGCGAGCCCGCGGCTCTTGTATTCCGTCTGAACAAGTACATCCCCATAACCCTTATTAATGAGATTGAAGCTGAGCGGGACGAGGTGGGACGCTCCATCCTGACCATACGAGGCCGGGGTTTTACCGCGGACGGACAGATCGAACGGATCATCCTGGACCGGGACGCCAATCCTCCCTACGATTATATCTACACCCTGGAGGGCGGATCCTATAAGCTCAGCGGGAACCGTCTGATCGAGGATTTCGTCGTTGAGGACATTGATGAGGGGCTTTACGGTATAGGGCTTGATCACTCACGACGGGGTATAAAGTGGTCTGATCAATCCCTCTACTTTGAACCCACCGGGGTGGTCAAGTTCGGCGATTTTACCTATACGCCGCCGTCGAGATTTACTCTGTTTGCCTGGGATTATTTCGGGATGTCCGTTAATGCCCTGGTCACTTTGCTCATTTTGACGGGGCTTGCCGTTGCGCTGGGGCTGACCATTTTCATGCTCCGGGGAGTCCTGGCGGAGAACGCGCGTATTCAGAGGGACATCGAGACAATTGTATCCGGCAGACTCCTGACCGGCCCCGAATACAGGAAGAGGATAGTAGAGATGAAGAGAAAGGGTCTTGGCCTGAGAATAAAATTTGTGCTGCTTATAACGGTACTCATTCTGATCGTTGTGATGATGGTAGCCGTTTCTCTTGGCTATTACATGATAGAAAGCCGTCAGCGGACCCTGGCACAGGGGCTGGAGGAGAGGGCCTCGCTGCTTCTTGAGAGTCTTGCGGTGGGAGCCCGGGAACCGATTGACAGCAATGACCAGGAGAGCATGTTTTCCCTGGTCGGCCAGGTAGAAGCCATGGCCGATGCCACGGGAGTCATCATTACCGGCCGATCCGTCTCCGATCCCGCCGGTCAGATTCATGCTCTCTGGGCGGCGTCCCATCCCGAGGAACTCCTGGAATCCCTGAGCGGTCAGATTCGCATCGACTACCGGGAGAAGGATGCAGCCTCGGAGGCTCCCCGGACCTTTGCGCTCATCGATGCTGACGAGCTTGAATCCTACCGGGACCGTTACGATGTTCTTGTAACCCCTTTTTACGGGCGTTCCGTCTATACCGACAATCTCAGCTCCGAGGAGGAGCGAATCGCCGGGCAGGTGGACCGGGAACTCTCCTCGGAAATTCTGAGTATCGAGGAGGACATCCGGGCAATGCAGCAGGAGCAGCTGGTGCTTGAATCCCTGAACCGTGGTCTTTCCGTCAGTGCCGACCAGCGACGGTTTATTCAGGACCGCTTTCCCTCCTTTGAGGATCCCGAGGCGCGTAATCTGCGTCTTGCCCAGATAAATACCGATGTCGTTCAGTTTAACCGGGCCAGAACGGCGCTTATCCGGGAGACGGGCAATATTCTCAACAGTGTGCCCGCTTTTAATCCCGAAGAGTTCAACACCTCCACCGGAGAGTATACCTTCTACCGGCCCATAGTCGGGCCCCGGCAGGTTCCGGACCAGGGCATAGGTGCAGAGCAGGACAGCGGTTACTTCTATCGCGGAATGGTCCGGCTGACTGTATCCACCGAGAATATTGTACGGCAGATAGTTGATTCCCAGAGCACCCTTATAACGATAACCGGCGTCGTCGCCCTGGTTTCTGCTTTGATCGGTGTTATAGGAGCTCTCATTCTGGCTACGATTATCATTACACCCATCAACCGTCTGGTTCAGGGGGTTGAGATTATACGGGATACTGTGGACAAGGAGCAGCTGGAGAATCACGTGGTGGACACCAGAACTCGGGATGAACTGTCGGGGCTCGCCCAGACCATCAACGAGATGACCCGGGGACTCGTGGAAGCCGCGAAAGCGAACAAGGAACTCACTCTGGGAAAGGAGATCCAGAAGATGTTTCTTCCCCTGGTTACCGATCAGAACGGTCGCAAATTGACCACCGCCTCCTTTGAAGATGATTTTATCCAGGTCTACGGATACTACGAGGGGGCTGACGCCCTTTCCGGTGACTATTTTGACCATATCGACCTGAAAAACGGGTATCACGCCTTCATAAAATGCGACGTCGCCGGTCACGGAGCCTCGGCATCGCTGATTATGGTCGAGGTGGCCACGATCTTTACCAGTTACTTCAAACGCTATGTGGGACAGAAACCGCAGCTTCAGATATCCGAACTGGTGAGCTCCATTAACGAACTGCTGGAGGAACGTCAGTTCCGGGGGAAATTTGCCGCCCTTATTGTGGGTCTCCTTGAAGCATCAAGCGGAAAAATCCATCTGTGTCACGCGGGAGACAACCTGGTACACATCTACGAAGAAAAGAAACACGGACTCTCTCTGCTCAAGCTGCCGGAAACCCCGGCGGCGGGGGTATTCGGCAGAGACCTTATAGATATGCGCGGGGGATACCCCAAGGTGGTTCATCAGCTCAACAAGGGTGATACGGTTCTCTTTTTTACTGACGGCATCGAAGAGAGTCATCACCGACTCCGCGGAGAGAACCTCGAGGTGAGGAGTTACCAGGATTTTCCAGAAAAGATGCGGGCGGAGGATGCACGGCTGGTGGATCAGGGCTTCAAGGAAATCAAACCGGAAGAGCCCTACGAGGAGTTTGATCTGAAACGCGTAAACATGGTAATAGAGGCGGCCATGAACCGGGAAAGCTTCGAACTGAAACGTCGCATGGATGCGGTGATCAAGGAGCCCCTCGTCTTCGATTTCTCCAGTCTGGAGGGGTCCACCGAAGAGATGGTAACCGCCCTGATAGCGGTAGAGAAGGTCTATCGGCTGGTACCGGATCCGGCAGCCACTGAACGCGACCGGGTCCGGGTTGACCGGAAGATCGACACCTTTCTGCAAAAACACTTTTCCGCCTACTATCGCTATTTTCGTAATCCCCTGGAGGATAGTTCCTTTCCGGAATATGTCTGGTTCTCTCACCTGAAGGAAGATGAGCAGGACGATGACCTCACGATAATTGCGGTGAAGCGCAAGTGAGGTGCACGTGAAGAGCAGGGAGGAGCTGTTCGTCTCCCTCTGCCTCTCTCCCTGGTCTCTGGGTTTGAAACAGGCTCTTCGGGGAGAGGGGACCCTGGGCGGAATGCTGTCCCGGGCTGAGAGAACGATGGAGCTGTACCCTTTCCCTGCAGCCCCTGCCGAGCAGCTCCCTGCCTGGAGCTACTGGCTTCTTGACGGGTGCTGCGGATACGGCAGGGAGCCTGAAATCGGGAAAGATGCAAAAGCCCTTATCCTTGACTGCTCCCTGGCCCGGGTTCGTCTGTTTAAACCTTTCAGGAGTTCCGGTACCGGTTCCGATTCCGGGAATCAGACAGGGGCAGGGGAAGGGATTATCCGGGGTGACGGGGAGGAGCTTGTACGGCTGTTGGTTGCCCCCGGGTCTGACGGCAGCCTCGTAATCAGGCGGCGGGATGCGCATGTACCCTGGATCTTTCCCGAGGGGGACGGACTCCATTATTACAACAGTAAAAATAAATCGGTGATCCTGCCGTCCGGCCTTATTGACGAAGCCTTGAATTTTGCCGATGCTGTTGTAAAAGTTAGCTTGGAGTATGGAATGCAATGAAAACCGCCCGATTCTACTGTGAAAACTGCGGCCGGGCTGTTCCCTTTGATGCCCGAATGTGCCCCCACTGCGGTAAGAACTTCGATGCTGTCAAATGCCCGGTGTGTAACTACACTGGTATGCCCGGCGAGTTTCTGCAGGGCTGTCCGGAGTGCGGATATCTGACTCCGGAACAGAAGGAAGAGCGGGATGCGGCACTGTCTCGGGGCGGACGGATAAAAGGCGCTGCGGATCCAATCCCTGCCCGCCGGGACCGGGGCAGAAACAGGGAAATCGGGCTGAAGATGGAACGGAAAGAGAGGGATGAGGTTCTTTTTTCAGAAACAAAAGCGCCAAAGAAGCGGATTATCCATTCCCTGGTCTATTTTCTCATTCTTGTGCTGCTTTCCGGGACCCTCGTATCAATGCTCGTCGTTCTCTTTCTCTAAAGCCAGACTGTGTCGATAATGGAGCAGCAGGGGAAGAAGGCTCTTTTCTCCCTCTGCGTCGAGCCGGTACAGATGGCTCGGACATCGGCAGTCTGAGCATCCGAATCCCGTTATACTGCTCTCCGCAATCTGCGCTACATCCCGGGCAAGCCGGCATTCCAGGTCTGTCCTTGTGCTGCGCACCGGAAAAACCTCCAGATAATCTGCCTCTTTGACCAGATAATCTATATGCCAGTGAAGTCTTTTCCGGCGCCTCAGATGACGTGCCGTACGCTTTTCCAGGTTCTTTAAGGCGGAACCCGCATATACATAGGTGCCTTTCTCAAACTTCAGTTTTCCCAGCGCACCGATCTCCAGTGTGCGGGGGTAATCAAGTCTGAGGGATAGCAGATAAACCCCGGAGTCTTCCTTTGCGGCCGTGCATGGACCTGTGTCCACCGGAATCTCCGGCTTCGCCAGGACCGCCTCTCCCCGGACAGAACAGTCTATCGACGCTGCACGGAATTCGACAACTCCACGGGATTCGAGTACCGCAATGGAAAAAGCGGGATCGGTATGTATCCCCGGAACCAGCTTTCGGGCAGAGGGGTTTGCGATAACGAAGAGTACCAGTGCAGCATATGTTCCTGCCGCTGCAATAGAGGCGAGTTCCCGGACATGACGCGTCCCGCGGATTGTAGGGGCGTCGGGAAACATTGCAATTCCCTCCTCCACAAGACTGCAGGATTTGACCTCCACCAGGGTCTCGCATCCGGGAGATCTGATGAGAAAATCGAAACGGCTTTGTCCAAAGGTGAATTCAGGCCGTATCTCGTAAGCCTCTGGAAAGAGTCCCGGCATGATCAGTTCCCTGGCGATTCTGTTTGCACCGGCAGAAAAGAGGGGAACGATCGTACCGTTGTAGTTTACCGCTGCCAGGGAGTAGGCGGTTTTTCTGTTCTTTCCTGCATGATGTTCAAAAAAGCATTCCCGACCGGGTACCAGGAGTTCCCGCATCCTTCCCGGATTCGGACAGTGGGCGCGTATTTCGCCGCTTTCTGTTCGGGCAATGATGGTAAAGCGGTTGGGTCGGTGCAGGAACTCGCCCCTCAGGGAGGGGCGGAAGAGTTGTATTTTATTCAAACAGTTCCTGGATTTCCCGGCGGTACAGATCGTCCACCACGTTTCTGCGGATCTTCATTGTCTGGGTCAGCTCCCGGCCGACTTCGAAGGGATGAGAAAGCAGCTTGAAACGGAAAATCCGCTCAAAGTGCTTGAATCCCTGATTACTGTTTACCAGGGACTGAATTTCGTCATGCATTATTTCGGAAATTTCCGGATCATCCAGAAGTTCGTCGGCATCGACATAGGCTATGCCCCTTTTCCTGGCCTGCTGCTCCAGGGCTTCCCTGTTCGGGACAATAAGGGCACCCAGGAATTTCTGGTCCTGGCCGACAACCATGGCCTGATCAATCAGTTCCGAACGGGTCAGCTGGTCTTCGATGGGAACGGGTTCTATATTTTCTCCCCCCAGAAGGACGATGGTCTCCTTGGCCCGGCCGATAATCTTGAGCTCGTGTTTGTGGGTCATGACTGCGATATCACCGGTGTTGAGCCAGCCGTCCCTGAGTACCTCTGCGCTTGCCTCCGGGCGCTTGTAGTAGCCCTGCATTATCTGCTCGCTTTTGACATAGAGCACGCCCTTTTTTCCAGGCTGGACCAGGGCCCCGTCGTTGTCGATGAGCCGGTATTCGATATCCGGCAGCAGCGGGCCGATAGTTCCGGGAACCGGTTTCGAGAACATGCGAACCGACAGAACAGGTGCAGTCTCGGTGAGTCCGTAGCCTTCCAGGATCTTTATGCCCGCGGCCTGAAAAAACCGGTCCACGTGAGGAGGCAGGGCCCCGCCGCCGGATACCCCGGCCCGGAAGTTGCTTCCCAGTTTCTGCTTGATCTTTTTGAAAACCAGCAGGTCCCCCAGCAGTTTGACCGGGGTCAGAAGCAGGAAGGGCAGTATCGCCAGGGAAAAATCCACCCATCGGGATCTCTTTACAAACTGCGGTATCAATCCGCGAACCATGGTCAGCAGGGTAAAGTGAGTCTGACCAACGGTCAGGAAAAAGTAGAAGAGACTCTTCTTGATATTGCTTCCCTTGTTGACATTGCGCAGGACCGCCGCCCGGATGGCTTCCCAGATTCTCGGAACCGATGTCATCCAGTGGGGGTTCGTTGCCGCCATGTCCGCAAGCATGATGGCTCCAACGGGTTTGGAATAGATGATCGAGCAGGCTCGGTTTATAACCATATATTCGATGGCCCGTTCGTAGGAGTGCCACGAGGGGAGAACACTGAAAAAGCGTTCCCCCGGACGCAGGGGAATGAATTCATAGATCCGGTCGAGCTGAAAAATGTAGGAGCGGTTGGTCAGGACCACGCCCTTTGGTTCTCCCGTGGTACCGGAGGTATAGATTATGGTGACGACATCATCGATTTCCCCTCTTTCCATGGAGGACTCGAACAGAGCGTCCCCATCCTCCCGCCGGGAACCCCTCTCCAGGATGTCCTGGAAGGAGTATACCTGCACTCCCGGAATCGAGAGATCCTCCGGGGGGTCATAGCTGATCAGGATCTCCAGCTTGGGGAGCTTCTCTTTTTTTGAAGCAACCTTCTCTCCCTGGGCGGCATTCTCCACAAAGACTATGCGACAGTCGGCATGGGCCAGGATGTACGCGAACTCTTCGGCGGTGGAATCGGAGCCCCGGGGTACATCGATCGCCCCCAGAGTAATAATTGCAAGGTCGCTGATAAGCCATTCTTTGCGATTATCCGAGAGAATCCCGACGTGATCTCCCCGCCGGATACTGAGTTCTTCAAGCCCCGCCGTGAGGTCCCTGACCAGGTGGTAGAGCTGCTGATAGCTGATGGAAGAAAACTCGGTACCACCGTTTTTACTGAACAAGGCGGGGTTGTCTCCGTAACGGTCGACCACCGTCTTGAAGCGACGAATGAGGGTATCCTGATTGTCCATTCACACTCCTTCTGAAAGATTAAACGGTATCATGCAGCACAGAGGGTGTCAACGAAATGCAATTTCAAAGCAGCCTGACCGCCTACCAGGCGAGGTAGTTTTTCAGGGTATTGATCATGATGGCGGGAGTCAGAATCTCCGGCAACAGTACCGGTTCTTCCCGTCCGGGCGGATAGAGGGCGTAGACCGGTACCCCGGCTTTATTGAAATCTTTAATCCATTTATCAATCTCTTCATTCCTGTTGGTGTAATCGCCGTAGAAACGGACAACCCCGAGTTCTTCGAAGCTGGCGTTTACATCATCCCGGGAAAAAACCGTCAATTGATTCGTCTTGCAGGTCAGGCACCAGTCCGCGGTAAACTGGATGAATACCGGCTTGCCTTCCGCCCGGGCAGTCCCCACAGCCTCGGAGGAGAAGCTGTTCCATCCTTCGGGTACATCCGCGGCAGTTACGGCAGGATTCTCTCCGGTGGTGCCGGATACCGGCAGTACGGCCAGACTTGCCGCTATCCCGGCAGCCAGGGCAAGGCTCGTTAGGGTCCGAAACCAGGAGCGCCTGGAGGGACGACCGAAACGACCCCACAGCCAGACAAGGCTGGTAATTCCCAGCAGCAGGAAGAGCAGCAGGCTCGTATGCTCGCTGCCGAGCTGCTTTACGAGAATTCCGAAGAGCCACGCGGCGGTTGCAAGGAGGAGAAGCCCCATGGCCTCCTTGAAACCGTTCATCCAGGGACCCGGTTTGGGCAGGCGGCGGATAAGGGAAGGGAAGAACCCGATCAGAGTGAAGGGGAGGGCAAGACCCGCGCCCACGGCGGCGAAAATGAGCAGGATGACCGGTCCGCTCTGGGAGAAAGCGAAGCCCAGGGCTGTTCCCAGAAAGGGGGCCGTACAGGGAGTCGCCAGAAGTACCGTAAAGACGCCCCCTGCAAAGGAGCCCGGATATCCCCCCCCGCCGGCGGTCTTCGTCATGCCGGGACCCGCGGTAAAGGTGAGAATCCAGACATCAAAAAGAGAGAGGGCAAAAACGACCAGTACGATAATCAGGGTAAAAATATAGTAGGGGTTCTGGAACTGGAAACCCCAGCCCACGGCTTCGCCGGCGCTTTTCAAGAGGACCACCAGTATCCCCATTACAAGGAGACTCAGGACCACGCCGGCTCCGAAGCTGAGGGCATGATTGCGGATCTTCCGACGGTTTTCATCGCTTTGACGGAGAAGACCCAGGGCCTTGATGGAGAGTACCGGCAGAACGCAGGGCATTACATTGAGAAGAAGTCCTCCGATGAAGGCGAGGAGCAGGTAAAAAAGGATGCCTCCGAAAGCTCCTGCTTCGCCTGTCGTTTTCTCCGGGATTCTTTCACCCGAGGCCTCCGCATTCAGAGTGAACACCTCTTCCTCCGGAAAGAGGCACAGCCCGTCGTCCTGACAGAGCTGGTAGAAGACCCTGAGCTCCTCCGGGGCAGCCCCGCCTTCATCTCCATATAAGGGTGCCGAAAGGCTTACCGTACCCCGGTATTTTACCTCAGCCGTTTCCGGATCCGACTCAGTGGAAGATGCGGAATAGCTTATCTCACCAAGGCGGTATGCGCTATTTTCCGAGAGGCTCATGCCGAAGAATTCGGGATCCCCGCTCTGGTAGTGTCCGTCGGGGATCCTCAGCTGAACCTCCACATGGCCGATTTCTCCCTGATCCGGGGCTTTATAGCCGGTGAGTTCGGCGATTTCGGCCGTCAAGCCCTGGCTGAAGAGTAGTAAAAGTATGAGTACAAAAAGCCGCTGGCGAAGCATTGCGTATGTCTCTCTATTCCGAGCTCAGGTCCCGCAGAAGGGCCGTTATGTCACTGCCGTTCCATTCATATGCACCGACCAGCCGGGCGATTACCTGGCCCTGCTTGTTAATTATGTAGCTGGTGGGGATGCTGCCGGTACGGTAGAAACCCGGAACCGCCGATGCTGTTTCGTCGAAGAAAACCGGAAAGGTATAGCCCTCCCGGGCGACGTATTCGTCCACCTTCTCCTTTGTTTCCCTCGTGTCCCTGGCTGAAACCGCGAGTATGGTAAACCCATCATCCTTGAGCTCCTGGTAGAGCTCTTCCATGGCGGGCATCTCCGCGCGACAGGGGGGGCACCAGGTGGCCCAGAAATTCAGAAGCACCACTTGTCCACGGAAAGACGAAAGGGATACCTCCTTACCTTCGAGGTCCGGAACTGTAAAGTCCGGCGCATCGATGGGCCGGGGCGGAACACCAAAACCAAGGCGGTAAAACCGCTCGGTCATGGGGTCGAGATCGGGAGTGTTCTCCTGGGCGCTCAATCCTGCGAAGGATGTCAAAAGTAGAATGGCGAGCATTATACCTGTCGTTTGTCTCATATATAGAACTCCTTATATAGAATATAGACAGAAGAGGGCGGCAGGTTCAACCGAAATCTGACACAAGAGAAAGAAGAAGAACGGAAAAGTTATACAGGCCATGCCCCAGGGCAACGGTGTGCAGGCTGCGGCGGTACCTGAAAATAAACAGAAGCACCGCCCCTATCAGGGCAGTTCCCAGGGCCGGTATCGGTCCCTGATAGAGATGACCGGAAGCAAAGAGCACGATTCCGATAACAGCGGCCCAGGCCCGGGACAGACCGATCTTTCTGAGCTGTCCATCCAGGTAGGAGCGGAAGAAGAGCTCCTCCCAGTATCCTGTTGTCAGGGAGGTGATCAGGACAAGGGGAAGCATGGCGGCGTTATGCAGTTTCCAGTCAATTCCTACAGCGTCCTCGGCGGGCCCGGAAAGAAAGAGGCTTGAAATCAGCAGTAAGGGAAGCAGTGCGGCCCAGACGGCGATTCCCGATAGAATACCGAAGGGAATATCCTTCCAGTGGATAGAGGTCAGGCGGTAGGGAACCCACCAGTGATGTCCTTTACGGCAGAGCAGGAACAGAAGCAGGGCGATCATCGGGAGGGTCTGCAGGAGATACATGCCGTGAAAAGCGGCGGAATTGAAGATGAGGGGATCCACTTCCTGATTCTGAAAGATATAGCCGGGAAGAAAAAAAGCGGCAAAGAGAAGTATCAACTCCAGGATATCTGACTTCTTATACCTCAGCATGCATGAAATGTTTGGTAAAATCCGGGAAAATCCGTTATAATCCTTTGACATAATATGAATCCTGAGGGCTTGATAACTGATTGCATAATATCAGGGTTTATACCATAGTATATAAGGAATATTATTGAAAGCGGAAAGTATGCAATGATAGTGATGCTGGTGGTTTTTCTTGTCATCGTTCTTCTCTTTATTCTTTTCCTCAGACACGCGGGAGGGGGAAGTTTTCCCTGGATTCACTTTTATACCAAAGGCAAGGAATCGGGCTTCTCTTTCCGGGAGATTAATCTTCTGCGCAAGGTGGCGGTCCATAACCATCTGGATAACCCTATTTCCCTTTTCTGGTCGATTCGTCAGCTCGATCGTTCGATCAGGGGAGTCATGCTGCGTTTCAGAACGGAGGGACGGGAAAATGACGAAAGCAGCATCCTCTTCATAAACAAGCTCTTTGATTTCCGTAAAAAGGTTGAACTCTCTCTGCCGAAGTATACCCTCGGTCTCAAGACAACCAGAAAACTGACGACTCACCAACGTTTAAAAATAACCCTTCCCGGGGTCGGAACCTACAACTCCTCGGTGGTGGAGAACCTGCGGCGCTACATGGCTATCTCCTATCCTGAAGGTCCGAAGCTTCCTCCCGGGGCAAGCTGGAGGGGACAGAAAATTAATGTCTATTTCTGGCGGGCAGAGGATGCCGGGTATGTTTTTGAAACAAAGGTGCTGGAAGACTTTATCGAACAGAAGTACCCGATTCTCCATGTCGCCCACTCGGACAATCTGATCCGCAGTCAGAAGAGGCGCTCGGTGCGGGTGGAGGTCCGGAAACCGGCCTTTCTCTATCCCCTGTCGTCGATCTCCCAGGCCAACGAAAACGAAGAGCAGACCAGCGGTCTGCGCTGCCGGCTGATAGATGTTTCAGAAGACGGAGCCGCAGCCCTGGTCGGCGGACGCGCAAAGGTCGGACTTGCTGTGAAGCTGCAGTTCAAGCTGACCAGTACCACCATTGTCATGTGCGGCGTCGTAAAGGGTGTTACCTATAATCAGAAAAAAAACCAGTCTGTGCTGCATATCCAGGCGGTACCCTTGAGTCTGCGTCAGCGGAACAGAATGCTCTCCTATGTCTATAACATCTTTCAGGAACGGGAGCCCAAGGCCCGGCCGAGAACGGTACCGGCGTATGGCTGAAAAGAGAGGAGCGGATGAAGAATAAACTGTACCTGCGTCTTTTTTTCGCCCTTGGAATCCTGCTCTGGGCGGGGATGTTTCTGTGCGCCCAGGAAGCTGAAGAAGATCCTCTGGTGGGCGCATTCCGGGAGAATTTTTCCCGGGCCAATGATGAGACAAAACTGGATATCCTGCGGGATTCCGTCAATTACGGCTCCGATCAGATGGGCCCGCTCTATCGCCAGGCCCTGGAATACGTGGTGAATAATTCTGACAATCTTGTCCAGAACGTCCGGCTGCAGCAACTGGCCCTGGTCTCCGCTCAGCTTGCCGGACTGTCCGGCTATAAGCCCGCCGCTGTGCCCCTGTGGGAACTCTTCGAGGTCTACAGCGAAACCGGGGTTCGGATTGCGGTTCTCGACGCATTGAAAGCGCAGAAGCTCGGCAGTGAACAGATCTTCCTGTCCCTGAACCGCTGGATTGAACGGCAGATCTCGGTATTCCGCGCCGGCGGAGGAATCAATACCCAGGTTGTCTCGGAGGCTGTACTCACCCTTTCGGGATATAGAGATCCGCGAAGTTTTCCCCAGCTGCTCTCCTTGACGGTCCTTGGCCTCTCCCAGGAAATCAGCTCCCGTGCCCAGGCGGGACTTAATTCTCTGGAGGGAGATTACGCCCGGATGGCCCGGGAGGTCATTGAGGGCTATCCCCCGGAAGAAAAACTCGTGGCCCTCCGGACCGCTGTAAATCGGGATGATCTGACGGCGGAGCAGCGTGCATCGGTCTGTATGGCCGCCCTTGAAGTGGGCAATAATCTGGCCGTATCCGATCCAGCCAATGCCGGCACCATCAGGGAACTCAGGGGCCTCGCTGTCAGGGTATTACGGGAACTCCGCTGGGCAGAGGCCAGCGGCCTGATCATTCAGCATTTTGATCTCTGCATTCAGGAACTGGATCGCGGTATCGGATCAAAATCAGCACTTCTGGAAGCCATTGCCGCCCTGGGTGCCATGGGTACCCGTGAAGCAGCAGTGCGTCTCGCCTTGTATTTAGATGTTATAAACTCCTTCGTGGAAAACAATCAGGGATACGACGAACAGATAACCCTGGCTGTGGTCCGCAATCTCGGGGAGTTGAAGTCAAAGGCGGGACTCAATGCACTGCTCTATCTGGGATACCTGGATTACTCAAAAACAATTCGGGACGCGGGGGAAGAAGCCCGCCTCGCGATTCTCGGTCAGTAATCGCCGCTGTACAGCAGATCTTTTCGCCCTCTTCTGGCTTCTGCTGGCAGCAACTTCAATCTGCACAATTCTTTCCGGTCCCCTCGCGGGGTTCTGGTCTGCCCTGTTTCTGGCCGCCCTGGGGGTCACACTCCGGAGCCGGAATATGGTTTTTTATTCTTGTCTCATCCTGATTCTCTCGTTCTTTATCTCCTTTCAGGCAGAAAAGCGGCAGCTATGGATCGGACTTGAAGGTCCGGAGTTTCTGGAGGTCAGAAGCCTTCGAGATTCACGTCCCGCAGGAGAGGGGTCGCTCCACTTTTTCGAACTGATTCGTGTCTACGATCGCCGGGGAAACAGGGCCGAAGCCCGGGGGGAGTTTCTCGGATGGAGCCGTGACAGGCTGGATCTTCCCTGGGGGGCGGAACTCCTGGTACGCAGCTCCGGAATACCGGGCAGGGAGGCCTTCGGCGGACTTGTCACTGTTGAGCCGCAGGATACTGCCGCAGGGGTTTCGGAAGCTTTCAGACTGCGAAATTCCTGGAGGCAGGGACTGCTCTATCGCCTTGACAGACTTCCGCCTCAGGCCTCGGTATTGATGGAGGCCCTCCTGTTCGGTTCAAAACAGCGGCTTCTGTCTCCCCTGGAGGAGGGCTTTCGTGCCATCGGCTGCAGTCATCTCCTGGCGCTCTCGGGGATGCACCTGGCCGTTATCATGGCAGTCGGGGCAGGACTGTTCGGCCTCATCCTGAGGAAACCGGTGGCCCGCTTTCTCGTTCTGCTAATTCTTCCCTGGTATCTCTTTCTGGTCGGTCCATCTCCGGCTCTTCTGAGGGCTGGGATAATGTTCAGCTGTACCGTTCTGATTCCCCGGTCCACCCGCAGAATCCGTACCCGGGAGCTGCTGCTGCAGAGCTTTGTGTTTCTTCTTCTTATAAAGCCGGATTATCTTTTTGACCGGGGTTTTCAGTACTCCTATGCAGCCCTTGCGGGTATGATAAGCCTTACGCCGCTGGTTCTGAAATTCGCCGCCCGCATTCTGCCCTATTCCATAGCTGCCGGTTTTTCCACCGGTGTATCTGCCTACCTGGGATCATTGCCGGTCTCGTTGCTGGCTTATGGTACAACAAACCCCGCTGGGATTATCGCAACCCTGATTCTTTCGCCCCTCATCTGGCTCTATCTTGCCGGAGGAATCCTCTTTTTTCTGCTTCCCGGTTCCGACATGGTATACCAGGGGGGGAGGTTATTTTTCTGGCTGCTCTACAGTGGGATACGGGGAATCGTTGAACTCTTCTCACGTGCTTCTCCCTTTACTCTGTTGCCGGTCCCGGCCGCTGTTCTGGCACTGGGAGCAGGACTTGTCATTACGGTGCAATTGATCTATTCCTGCCTCCGCTTTACAATGCCCGAACCTGACGGTCGGGAGGCATGGAGTGAGTGACCTGAATCTATGGGACTCGAAACAGAAGATCCGCGCCCTTTTGGAGGAGAAGGGGATACAACTGAAAAAACGGTTCGGACAGAATTTTCTTCTGGATCCCAATCATCGTCGACGGATACTCTCCGCTCTGGAGCTCCCGGCGGGAGCAAAGGTGTGGGAGATCGGACCCGGTATCGGTTCTCTGACCCACGGACTCCTCGAAATGACCGGAGATCTGACGGTTTTTGAGATCGACCACGGTCTGATCCGGATACTGAAGGATCTGTTCGGTTCTTCCATCAGCATTGTGGAAGGAGATTTCCTCAGGACCTTTCGGGATACCGCCAGGAATTCTTCCCTTCCCCGGCGGATCATCGGTAATCTTCCCTATTCTTCCGGATCTGTAATGATAGGATCCCTGGTGGAAGAGGATCTTCTTCCGGATGTAGCGGTCTTTACCCTTCAGAAGGAGGTGGCCGACCGGATGCTTGCTCAGCCGGGAGGAAAGGACTACTCCGCATTCAGTCTTGTCTGTCAGCTCAGGAACAGAGTGGAAAAGATCTGTGATGTGGGAGGGGCTGCTTTTTTTCCTCCTCCCCAGGTCGTATCCAGTGTTGTACGTCTCCGGCGGCGTCCGGATGCACCTGAAGGACCCCAGCAGGATTATTTTACCGCCGTCCACGATCTGTTCCGTTCCCGCCGCAAGACTGCCGCCAATAATCTGAAAGGCGGAGGCCTCAAAAGCCGGTATTCCTGGGAAAGCATGAAAAATGCTGCAGAGCTGTCCGGGCTTGATCTGGGAAGACGGGGGGAGACCTTTTCCAGGGATGAAGTACTCAGCTTCACCAGGGCTCTTTCGGATTTCCAAAGCCCGGAGGCAAGCTGAGTCCCTCCGCTTTTCCATTAAAAGGGCGGCTCTGAAAATGTGCTTATTCCCATATCCTGCGCCGTCAGGATTTCCCGCGGTTCCTTGTACGGAAATACACTGTTTTATAAGGACCTTTCATTGATTTTTCAGCCTTCCTCCTCTATACTCGACCCAGCAAAAACAGAAAGCAGGAGAAGGGAATGAAATCCAGGCTTCCTATCTATTTCTTATATTCCGTTATAATTGGTCTGATGCTCTTTGCTTGTGCCTCAACCGAAAGTGTCACTGAAGAACCTGCCGCAGCGGAGCCCCTCGAGCGTGAAGAACCGAAGGTGGAGGTGGTTTCGATTCCGGTGCTGCAGAGTGAAATCGTCTATATGGGCGAAGATGTTCTGGAATCTGAAAAGTCCTACACCTACGAAGGGGAACGACTTGTGTCTGTACAGGTCATGAACTCCTTTGGTGAAAAGATCGAAGAGATCCGCTACGAGTACGCCGGCGGGGATCAACCTGAAAAACGTTTCGTATACGGTTCCGACGGGAAGCTTTCCTCCATGCGGATATATTCCTACGACAGCCGGGGAAAGCTGGTTCGGGAAGAGTTGTATAATCGGAACGAACAGCTGCAGACTATCTCCGAGTACGAATACAACCAGGAAGGTGATCGCCTTCGCTGGAGCGTAAAGGATGGCGGAGGTTCTCTGATGGCGTATACCGAATACCGGTATGAGGCGGGCAACAATACCCGGATCGACACCTTCTCTGCGGACGGGGTCCTGCGGGACTATTTTGTACGCAGCTTTGAAGGGAACAAGTTGAAGCTGGAGGAGAAATTTGACGACAAGGGTGCCCCCGCCGGCAGGGTGGAGTATGATTATTCCGCCGGACGTCTGGAAAGGAAGGATGTTTTTCGGCCCAACGGTTCTTTGGAACGGAGTGTGGAGTACGAGTATGACGACAAGGGAAGCGTAGTCAGGGAAACCTATCTCCGTGCCGATGACACGGTGGAACAGCTTATCGTCCGCAGTTTCAGCTATCGTGAAGAAGAACGCCCGATTGAATAGTATGCGTTATAGAGTGTGTAGAAGAGATAGTCGAGGAGAAAGATTACAATGTTGTTGGTAAGAAGAAACCTGCTCGTTTTAGCCCTTGTTCTGTTTTCCCCAATTCTGTTTGCCAATGAGGTTACCGCCGTCTGGACGCGCCTTTACGGTACCGCCGCGACTACTGAGCAGAAACTGGCTATCATGACAAATATAGTGGAACAGCACAGTCGCGAAATGATCCCCGTTCTTCAGGACGCCCTGGAACAGGAAGTGAACAACCTTGAGAATATCTCAGGTTCCACCCAGCGTGATCGGGTATACAGCCTCATGCGTATGATCGTGGATGAACTTGGGGACCTGAAGGCCACAGCCTCAGCCGATGTCCTGTCCGCGGTTTCCGAGGAGGTTTCCGACCCCTTTCTTCAGGCCGCCGCCATCAGGGCCCTTGGAAAGATCGGCGCTACAGGGAACGCCCAGGAGATCGCGTTCCGGCTCCGTAATATAAATCTCGGAATAACGGAATTCACCGCCAGGGAAGAGGTGGAAACCATTGTTTCCGCCTGCGTGGAAACAATGGAGCTTCTGCGCCGCCCCGTGGGCTTCAGTCCCGTCTTTTTCACCGCCATCGGCAGGTATAGCGCCCCGGTAATCCAGCGGGCTGAACGGGCCATGGTCAACATGATCGATGACCCCACGGACCTGCTGCTTGAGATTCTGACCTATGAGAGCGACTTTGCCATCAAGTACCAGGTGCTTCTTGTGGGCGACCGATCGAAAGCCCCGGAGGAACGCAAGGCTTTTCTGGCCAAGGAGGCCCTTGACCAGGGACTCAAGTTCGAGACCTCCGATCGCCGGCAGCAGATTTCGTTAAGTAACCTGAGAACCAAGGCCGCCAACATGCTGAAACAGTATGCCGGTGCTGATGATGAGGCCTTTATTCTTCTTGATCAGATGGTGAGGAAAAGCTTCTCCATGACCGAGTCTCTTACCGCTCTGGAAGCCCTCGGGGCCTCCGGGAGCGATGCCGCAGCGAGACTCCTGGCTGCCTATCTCGGCGAACTGAATTCACGGCGAAAAGAGGGATACACCTTCAGTAATGAAAATATTGTTCGTGCTACCATAAACGCCCTGGGCAATATCGGCAGCCCCATCGGGCGCCCAGCGCTTATCGAGGTGGAGTTTTCCAACTGGTCCGGTGATACCCGCCGGCTCGCCCGCAGTGCTCTGGATAAACTGAAATAGAAAACCTTCAGAAAACGAAAAAGCGGAGTCTCCATGATCGGAGAACTCCGCTTTTTTTATTCCACAGCAAATGGACTATAATCCGAGCTTTTTCATTGCCTTTTCCACAACCTTCCTGCTTTCCGGTTTCAGCGGGACAAGGGGCAGACGGTAGGATTCCCGCATTTTTCCCTGAACTGCCAGGGCGTATTTAACCGGAACCGGGTTGGTTTCGACGAAGAGGGCTCCGAAGAAGTCCAGCAGAGCGTAATGCTCATTCCTGGCCTCGGCCATATCTCCGGCAAGCCCTTTGGCAATCATCCTGGAAAGCCTGTCGGGGATAACATTACTTGCGACAGAAACCACTCCCTGCCCTCCAAGAGCTACAAAGGGGAAGGCCCAGGCATCATCTCCGGAAAGCACCGAGAAGTCCTCAGGGGATTCCGAGATAATCCTCATTATCTGAGCCAGGGAGCCGGAGGCTTCCTTGATGCCTGCAATGTTGGGATGTTTTGCAAGCCGCAGGATTGTCTCCGCCTCCACGTTCTGCGCACAGCGGCCGGGAATGTTGTAGAGGATGTGGGGAACCTCAACGGCATCGGCCACTGCGGAAAAGTGGGCATAGAAGCCTTCCTGCCCCGGTTTGTTGTAGTAGGGGGCTACCTGCAGCGTGGCATCGGCCCCCAGCTCTACTGCCCGCCGGGACATGTCGATCGCTTCCTGGGTGGCGTTGGAACCTGTACCGGCGATTACCGGGACCCGCTTCTTTGCCTGGTCCACAACGACGCCGATGGCGTGAACGTGTTCCTCGTGGCTCAAGGTAGCGCTCTCCCCGGTTGTTCCCATGGGTACGAGTCCAGCTACACCTCCGGCGATCTGGGCTTCCACGTGGTCGCGCAGGGCAGCTTCGTCCAGGCTGCCGTCGCTGTTAAAAGGCGTCACGAGAGCCGTAAAGACTCCTTCAAATTTCATCTTGGTCCTCCCTTAGCTGGGTAAAATATCGCGGATAAAATCATCCACCGAAAAGAAGCCGGTTTTCCCCGAGAGCCACTCGACTCCCCGGACGGCCCCCAGGGCAAAGCCCTTTCGGTTCCGCGCGGTATGGATTATTTCTATACTGTCGGCCTCGGAATCCAGGGTAACCTGGTGTATCCCCGGAATGGCTCCTCCCCGTACCGAACCTACATGAAGCTCGTCATCCCGGATTGCCCGGTTCAGGGTCTCTGTCTGGATGCTCTTTTTGCGGTCCAGGTTCTGCAGAATCTTTTCGGCAATCGTCAGAGCGGTCCCTGAAGGAGAGTCTTTTTTTCTTTTGTGGTGATACTCATTCACCATGATGTCGTACTCTTCGATACCGTTTATCAGGGCGGCGGCCCGGCTCACAAGGTCAAAAAAGAGGTTTGCCCCCAGGGAGAAGTTGTTTCCCCACAGCAGGGCCGACCCGTACTGTCGGACTATCTCAGCAGCCTGGGGACGGAGTTTGTCCCATCCGGTGGTTCCGATAACCACCGGTACAGAGGCCTCGCTGTAAACGCGGATGTTGTCGAGAATCCCCCCGGGAAGGGCGAATTCTATAACACCTTCGGCTTCTTTAAGGATTTCCGTACTGAGTTCCCGGGCATCCCCGTTACCCGCCGGATCCACCCGGCAGATAACTTCGTGTCCTCTTCCCAGAAGTACGGCCTCAATCTCATGCCCCATGGATCCGTATCCGACGATGACTGTCTTCATGGACCTATTTTACCTGGGCGAGGGTTATTGCTGAGGTTACGACGATATCGTCGACACTGCAGCCCCGGGAGAGATCGCTCACGGGTTTGGCGAAACCCTGAAGGATCGGTCCGTAGGCCTCCGCTCCGGCAAGGCGTTCCACCAGCTTGTAGCCGATGTTTCCGGCCTGCAGGTCGGGAAAAACGAGTACGTTCGCCTTTCCCGCCACCGGGGAACCCGGGGCCTTCTTGCTGCCCACTGCAGGGATCAGGGCGGCGTCGGCCTGGAGTTCGCCGTCAATCTTGAGCTCCGGTTTGCGTTCCTTTACAATATTGTAAGCTTGGATAACCTTATCCACGTTGGGATGGGAAGCCGATCCCTTGGTGGAGAAGGAGAGCAGGGCAACCTGGGGTTCGGCTTCAAGAAAGGTTTTGCAGGATTCAGCGCCGGCGATGGCAATCTCCGCGAGCTGTTCCGCCGTGGGGTCGGGTATGGTGGCGCAGTCCGCGAAGATCATGTTACCGTCGGCACCCCATTTGCTGTCCGGATGACTCATGACAAAACAGGAAGAGGCGTAGTTTACTCCGGGAGCGGTCTTGATGATGGTGAATGCAGCCACAAGGACCTTGCCTGTGGCGTTTTCGGCTCCCGCGACCATGGCGTCGGCGTCGGAAATCCGTACCATCATGGATCCCCAGCGCAGAGGGTCCTGGATTCCTTCCCGTGCTTCGTCCTCAGTGAGTCCCTTGTGCTTGCGAAGTTCATAGTACTCCTTGGCATAGGCCTCAAGCCGTTCGGATTTGGCAGGATTCACGAGTTTTATTCCCGAAAGGTCCGTTCCCAATTCCGCTGCCGCGGATTTGATATCATCTGTCTTGCCGATAAGGAAAACCTCGCTGGCAATCTTCTCGTCCAGGATTATCCTGGCAGCCTGAATCGTCCTCGGCTCGGTTCCCTCCGCCAGCACCAGCCGGGCCCCTTTGTCCTTTGCCTTCCGGCGCATTTTGTCTGCGAAACTCATTCTCTTTAATCTCCTTTCGTTACAATAACCGTTCCGGTTCTGCTTATAATTATTACGTGCTTGAATACACAGGCCAGAGCACCTGCTCTTCAATCTTATCAGAAAGAGAAGGGGCTTTCAAAGGGTGCAGGACCGATCAGGGATGTTTGAACCATTTTGTTTCGGCCCCTTGAGGAATATAGTTTTCCAGATAGTCGATGGCGGCTCCCGGTTCCCGGACTACCGCATACTGAGTCCTGGTTCCCTCTTTCATGAACCTTTCCCGGCAGAGCTTTTCCAGGAATTCCATAAGGGGTGAATAGAATCCGTCCAGGTCGATGAATACTACTGCCTTGGAGTGGTAGCCCAGCTGTTTCAGGACCATCACTTCGAAAATCTCCTCCAGGGTTCCCAGCCCTCCGGGAAGAGCGATAAAACTCTCCGCCCGTGATTCCATGATCTCCTTGCGCTGTCTCATGGTGTCGGTGATTATTCTTTCGTCTATTCCGTCGTAAAAGAGTCCGAAACGGTGCAGTTTTTCCGGCATTACGCCGGTAATCCTTCCGCCTTTTTCCCTGGTTCCTCTGGCCACAGCTCCCATTGAACCAACCGCGGCCCCGCCGTAAATCAGGCTGTGTCCCCGGGACCCGATGGATTTCCCCAGGCTTTCCGCCGCTTCCAGATAGGCCGGAGAAACTGCATCGCTGGAAGAACAGTAGACGCATATATCCATGCTATACCACCTTTTTCTTGTTTTGGCCCTTGTCCATTAATTGCATCCGGGTATAGTATTCCAGAACATGAAACTGGGTGTCTATGGACTCGGCCGTTTTGGGGCCTTCTGGGCTTCTCGACTGGCTGATTTTACCGATGTTGTCGCATATTCCCGTACTCCAAAGTCTGGAATAGATTCCCGTATTGAGCTGGTCTCCGAAGACAAGCTTGTCGACTGCGACGCCGTTGTTCTCTGTGTCGCCATCTCTGCCATGGAAGATGTGGTCAGACGGCTGGCGGGCAGACTTAAACCCGGAGCCCTCGTAATGGATACCTGTTCGGTCAAGGTCTACCCGGTCTCCGTTATGAAAAGGCTGCTTCCGGAATCGATTCAGATTCTCGGCACGCACCCGATGTTCGGTCCCGATTCAGGACGGAACGGGATAACGGGGCTGCCCCTTGTATACTCCCCGGTACGGACAGACGCTTCCGCTGACTCATTTTTCAGGGATCTGTTCAACAGCATGCGGCTGCAGCTTGTGGAGATGAGCCCCGACGAGCATGACAAGTCCGCAGCCTATACCCAGGGAATAACCCACTTTCTCGGCAGGGTGCTGCAGGACCTTCATCTGGAACCGAGCCCCATGGCAACCCTGGGTTACTCGAAGCTCCTGGAGATCATCGAACAGACCTGTAACGATCCGGAACAGCTTTTTCTCGATCTGCAGCGTTACAATCCTCATACCCATGAAATGAGGGAGTCCCTGAAATCCTCCCTGGACCGCTTTATGACCAAACTGAAGGAGGTCCCGGGGCTTCCTGCTTGACAGTCGCAGCGGGGCGCGGATAGAGTTTATCTGTTACGGTGACGAAGGAGCGAGTATGTCGGATTACCAGTTCTACTCCGTCGATGAAAACGAGATAGATACGGTTCTTGCGGAGGACTTCAACTTCAACGGGACCCTGAATTTTGATAAATCCCTTATGATCAAGGGCCACCTGACCGGAGACGTCAATGCCACCGGTGACCTTTACATCGACGAAGGTGCTGTGGTGGAGGCCAGGGTAAAGGCCAACATTGTGTCCCTGAAGGGAACGGTCAAGGGAGATATCCTGGCGGATACCAGGGTGGAACTCTTCGCCTCCGCCAGTGTGGACGGCGATATAACCGCTCCCGACATCGTCATGGAGAGCGGATGCCGTTTTAACGGAATCTGCACGATGAAGTCTCCCTCGGAAGTAGAGAAGGCGAAAGCCGCTTCCAGGAAATAAGGAAACCGCTATGATTCAATTCAACTCCTTTTCCAGGCTTGTTCTTGTACTTCTGCTCATACTGTCGGCGGCGGGCCTGGCCGCTCAGGATCAGCCTGACGCCCTGGCCATGTACCGGCAGGGAGAATATGCAAAGGCCGTGGATATCTGTCTGGCAGAACTTGAAACCTCTCCCAGAAATATGAACTCCTACACTGTGCTTGGCTGGAGCCTGATCGCCCTCAGGCGTTACCAGGAGGCTCTGAACTATGCCCGGCAGGGGCTCGATATCTCCCGTTACGATCACAGGGTGGTGGAAATCGCAGGGGAGGCACACTTCTATCTGGGAAACAATCTGGAAGCCCTCAAGTTTTTTGAAGAGTACACTGTTCTGGCACCTACGGGAGACCGCATTGGTATGGTCTATTACTTCATGGGTGAGACCTTTATCCGCATCGGTGAATACAACCATGCTGATATTGCCCTGTCCACCGCCGTCTACCATAGTCCCAACATCGCCCGCTGGTGGGCCCGCCTCGGCTATGCCCGGGAGATGGCGGAGGATTTTCAGTTCTCCCTTGAGGCCTATGATCAGGCCCTAAAACTGAATCCCTCCCTTTCCGACGCCCTGAGGGGAAAAGAACGGGCCGCGGAGAAGATGAACAGCTGATGCGGGTCGCCTTTTATACCCTGGGCTGCAAGCTCAACCAGTGCGAAAGCGAGGCCCTGGCTTCTTCCTTCGGAAGTCAGGGTTTTTTTCTTGTATCTCCCTCGGAACCGGCTGACCTGTACGTAGTGAACACCTGTACCGTTACCTCCAAGAGCGAACAGAAGGCGCGGCGCATGATACGAAAATACTCCCGGGAAAATCCTGAATCCCTGGTCATAGTTACCGGGTGTTACGCCCAGATGGACCCCGAGGTGTTCCAGAGCCTTGGTCCCGGGGTGATCGTCGTCTCGGGGGATCAGAAGGACCGGCTCCTCAGGCTGCCGGTCTATCTGAATGAATCCGGGTGTGCCGCAGCAGCGGGTATGGATGAGGTCCGCCGGGCCCTTGGGATGGTGGGCGAGGGCGAGACTGACCGCTTCAGCTTTGATGCTCCCAGCTTCAGCAGTCATTCCCGGGCATACCTGAAGATTCAGGACGGCTGCGACAACCGCTGCAGCTACTGCAGGGTAACCCTGGCCCGGGGAGATTCAGTTTCCCTGGCACTCGACGAAGTCCTGCATCGGGCCGTCAGGCTGGAGGAGGCCGGGTTCGACGAGATCATCCTTACCGGCATCAATCTTTCCCAGTATGCTTCCGGGGAGAAGGGTTTATCCGGACTTGTGGGGGAGCTGCTTTCTGCGACCAGGCGCACCAGGTTCCGTCTGTCATCCCTGGAACCGGATTACCTTATCCCGGAAAACACGGACGTATTTGCGGATCCCAGGGTATGTCCCCATTTTCACATTCCCGTCCAGTCCGGTGACGATGGAATCCTCAGACGTATGGCCCGGCGCTACGATTCCGCCCGGGTGCGGGAGGCCTTCGATCTTCTCCGCAGTCTCAAAGCTGATCCCTTTATTGCCGCGGATATCATTGTCGGTTTTCCCGGCGAGACGGATGCGGCCTTTCAGAGTACCCGCAAACTGCTGGAGGAGCTTCGACCCGCGGCCCTGCATGTTTTTCCCTTTTCTGCCAGGCCGGGAACAGCGGCAGCTGCCTTCGCGGAACATGTGCCGGAAAGAATTACCGGAATCAGAACCGCAGATCTCAGGACAATCAGCGAGACTCTCCATGCTGAGTATCTTCAGCGCTGGAATGGCCGGTCCGAGGAAGTGCTGGTGGAAGTTTCCCCGACGGATACCCGGGAGGGGCGGGGAATTACCGGGAATTATCTGCGTGTCCGGATTCCCGGCGGAAAGGGAACTGTATACCGCAAAGGTTCCAGGTATCCTGCTTTCCTCGAGCTTAGGGGATCCGATCTGACGGCTGTTCCTGAGATCTCTTCCTGAACCTCTCTGCATCAAGAATTCCGAAGCTTCCGCCGAAACACTGAAAAAGCCCAGTATATGAATTATACTATGCATTTCGGGTGATTCTCTTTTGCGGGGTAAATTTGTGTTTCGTAATCTGCTGCTTTTTCTGTTGTTGCTTCCTGTCCTGGTTCCTGCTTCTGCCATTGATCTGGCTCCATTTTCGTATAAGGACCCTCGATCCCTGTCTCTCGGGGGAATTACGGTATTCGGTGTTCCCGGAATACACACTCTTCATGCCAATCCCGCGAACTTTTCCCAGGACGACGATGTTCTCTATACCTTGGTCTCCGCAGTTCCCCATATCAGTCTGCCGCCGGATCTGTTCTTTTCTCTGAAAGACCTATCCGAGAATGAAATTCTCGAAGCCGGCAGCAGCGGTCTGGGCCAGGGGATGAACATCGGTATGGGGTTGACGGGAAAAGGGGTTGGTCTCGGGCTCCTCTGGGGCTACGAGAGTTACAGCTTCGGGGATGCCTCGACAATCCAGGGCGTCGTCGATTCCGAGCTGTCCCTGGTCCTCGGCTATGCCATGGAGTTCCGGCTTGGGGACTTTATATTCACCGGCGGCGGAGATTTTCGGCCGGTCTTCCGGGTGTTCGGACCCTATGGTTCTGAGACGGCCCTTGAGACGGGAAAACTTCTGGGCAGACCTGGGAAAATGATGGAAGTACTCGCAGGGCTTGAGAACCCCTATTATGCCACCGGGGTCGGTTTTGACCTGGGGGCAACAGCAGGGTGGAAAGGTCTGGGCCTTGGCGTGACAATCAGGGACGCGGGTGATACTATAATGGCGGTATCCAGACCCAGTGACGTGGGAGAAGCCATGGACGATATGTTTTCCCTTTCAGGGTTTTCTCTGGAAGAGGGTGCGTCTGATACCCTGACGGTCCCCATGAGGATTGACGCCGGTCTCATGTTTAGCTTTGAAGATTATTTTTTCCCGGGACTCCGGCCTGATCTGTATCTGGAAGTGGGAGACCTGCTGCACACCGGGGAAGGCACAAGGCTGCTTGAAAGCCTGCGGGGCGGGATAAATCTCGATACATCCGGCCCTCTGTCCATACGTACAGGCTTCAATGCCGGAGGCTTCAGTTCAGGCCTTGGACTGGAGCTGCCGATACTGGATATAGACCTTTCATACTACCGCTTGCCCGCTGTGGATGCTGCGGAGGAAGGACGACACGGATTTGCCCTGGAAGGAAGAGTTGAGTTTTAGTCCGGATTCGGAAAACAAGGAGGGGTGCATGAAGATCCCTGGAATCTCCCGGAGCTTTTCAGCATTGAGTATTACGATAACACTGCTGGTTTTAGTTCCACTGCTATTGACCGCGTGCCAGGAAGTCTTTACCTACAGTCTCCTGGAAGGGATGCAGCGTGATTTCTCATCCCTTCCCCGGGAACAGAAGATCAGCTACGCGAAAGATGTCCTTGCCTCAGGTGATGCGGATGCAATGGCGGATATTTACGATGAGATTGCCGCCATGGCTGCGAATGATCCGGAGCTCTACCTGCTTGCCGCCGATTTGGCCATGGGGGCATCGGGAATTACCGGGATAATAGATGATGTGCTTTCGGCGGAAGATCCGTCCACTCTTGTCTATGCTGATATCCTGGCATCCGTCGATATGACCATGATGGGCTATGTGGCTGATAATGTTCTCGCCGCCGAGGCCGCGGGACTTTCTGGTATAACCGAGGAGCAGTATGCCACGGCAGCGGGTGCTGAAATTCTATTCTGGCTGGACCAGAATCCGGCGAATGATGTTTCCAGTATAGACTGGACCGACAGCACGACCGCTGCAGCCTCCGGACCGGAAATAGCCAACGCATACAATTTTCTCGTCAGTGCGGGTCAGAACCCGGCTGAGTTTGATGACATATTCGGTTAGGGAGGCATGGTGAAGCGCATACTTATTCTACTGCTGGTGCTTTCTTCCGCCCTTCAGGTTTTTTCCCTCGACCTGCACACAGAGCCAAGCCTGGAGATCTTCTCCGCACGAATGGCGGGTATGGGAGGGTATCATGCTGCTCTGGCGGACGATGTAAGCGTTCTGTTCAGTAATCCCGCCGGCTACAGGGTCCCCGAACCGGAACTCTCGGTCGCGGAACTGACCCTGAATCTGACGGGACCCATCTTCGATATGGCCAACCTGTTCCTGGAGGGGGGCGATCTTCTCAATAATCCCGATACTTACGAGATCTTTGACAGCCTCTATTCCGGTATCGGGCTTGTGGGGCCCATCGCGGTGGCCTTTGTCGGTGACGGTGTCGGATTCGGTATCTATAACCAGACCTCCACCATTATCAGGAGCCCGACCGCCACCGAGTTTGAGTCCACCGTACGGGAGGAGCTTCTCCTGACGGGGGGCTACAGTTTCAGGCTTCCCGCCTTCGAAGGTACCATCCATACCCTGGATCTGGGCTTGAGCATGAAGGGCTTTTTACGGGGGGAGGGGGGATTTACCTATTCCCTGCTTCTTATTAACGACTTCATGGATAACCTCGGTCCGGATCTTCTGCTGAATGAACCCTATGCCAACATTACCGGCATCGGCTTCGATCTCGGTCTCTTGTACAGCTATGGTGATGCACTCTCCGTCGGACTGGTGGGGCAGGATGTTTTCAGCCCGACCCTGCGTTCAAGCTACACCAGTATGCAGGACTATCTTGATGGAAACGACGCCATCGACAAGGAAAACGGGGTGCTGCCCTTCCAGCTGCATGCCGGTCTGCGGTACACACCGCCCCTGGGGCCGCTTTCGCGCTACTTCAGCGATGTGGATCTCTACTTTGACTACAGGAACATGTTTGATTTTCTCTTCTTTCCAGAGCTGGCGACCAATCCTGTTCTGCATCTGAGTTTTGGAGCGGAATTCCGTATGCTGGAGATCCTCTCCTTACGGACCGGTCTCTACCAGGGACTGCTTGCCGCCGGTCTTGGAGTCGACCTGAATTTCGCTACCCTGAATATGGCCATGTACGGGACTGAACAATCCCTCGAGCCGGGTATGCAGCCGGTCTACAACGTGATACTTGGACTTGAGTTCCGATATTGATTTTATTGTCCGCTTTAGTTGACATTATTTTTTGATGTATGCTATATTCCCCCTCACATGAGGGGCCGCTAGCTCAGCTGGTAGAGCAACGCCCTTTTAAGGCGTGGGTCACTGGTTCGAACCCAGTGCGGCTCATTAAGTCGGAGCGATCCGGCTTATGCCGCAAGAGATCGACTCTTTCCGCCAGTGGTCATGAGTAGGCTCTTGCGCATCAAGTCTCCTTCGTCTAGTGGTTAGGACACCGGGTTTTCATCCCGGCAACAGGGGTTCGACTCCCCTAGGAGATGCCATAATTAGACCCGCAATACGCGGGTCTTTTTTTTTATCCGGGAGTCGAAACTGGAGAGCACCGATCCCTTTACCTGTTCCTGATCTTTCAGAATTTTCTCCATCTTCTTTCAATATCCTTCAGTGTTTGATATACTTTCTCTGTTCAGATATACCGACTCCAAGGATTAATGAATGAATAAGGTTGTACTTACCGCCTCCGACCTGGATGGCTATTTAACTGACAGCGATAAAAACCGGCTCAATGAAATGGAGGCTTATTACAGGAAAGCCCTGGAAATCAGTGCCGGTCTTTCTGAGACCCTGGACCCGGCGGTCCGTGAAAAGGGTAAGGAGTCTCTAATTTCCATCTACAATACCATGGGAAATTTCATGCAGGAGATTACCGGAAGGGAAGAGAAAATCAAGGTCTATCCCTTTGATACTCCACGGGAGAACCACGGAGAAGCTTCCCGCCTGATTGCCAAGCTCAGAGACATGGACACTCAGCAGCACGAGTTTATCTACTATATCCAGCGGGCATACGAGCTTCTCTTCAACCTGGCTTTCTCCGGCTGGGATTCAAGCAAGAGAAACTATTTTATAAAAAAGACGCCGGTAACGGCGCCGGTTCAGAATTATGCGGTACACAAGATCCCCGACGTGGACGAACACATCAATAACTCTGTCATGTGTGTAATGCTTCGCGGGGCCCTGTTGCCTTCAATGATTATGAGCAAAGAGGTGGAGGAGTACAGCTCCAACGGCTATGTTACCCCCTTCGCTCTTTTCCGAATTCAGCGGGACGATTCAAAGAAGGAACGCAATATGGAATACCTTCTGGACCTGGACCGTTCCTTCTTCGATCTTGAAACCCTGGACGGCAAGGACCTCATTTTCGCCGATCCCATGAACGCTACAGGCGGAAGCCTCGTGACCATTGTCAAGTATCTGTCGGAACAGGGTATCAAGCCGCGATCCATCCTGTTTTTCAATGTAATCTCCGCCTTGAAGGGGTCCCTCCGCATCGTACGGGCAATCGAAAACGCCTACGTCTACACATTGTGGATGGATCCTGTCCTGAACGACAAAGCCTATATTCTTCCGGGACTCGGAGACGCCGGGGATCGTCTTAACGGTCCTGATGCGCATGATTCCCCGAGGAACATCATTCAGCTTATTGCCGATTACGGGTCAAGTGTAACATCCCTGTATCGGTCACAGGTAAGGGAAATTGAGGCGACAGTACTGGGGCGCTAGCCTTCTGCTGATTCTGCTTCTCGGGGGCTGTACCTCCGTCTCCAATGAAGAGGCGGCGGAGGCCTACTATAACCTCGGCAATGCCTATTTTGATCTGGGAAGGCTCAATGAATCGAAAAGGGCATATCAGCGTGCCCTGGAACTTGACCCGTCCCTTGCTGCCGCCACCTATAATCTTGCGAGGCTCTACATCGAAGACAGACGGTTCGATGAGGCGGAAGAAATCCTGCTTGCGCTTGTTGGGGCTGACGAGGAAAACACCCTGCTGTACGAGACCCTTGGCTGGCTTGAATTCCGACGGGGCAATAATCGGGCCGCCGCCCAACGATACCGGCAAGCCCTCGATCTCACGGAGGGGAATGCTGCCGTCTGGTATAATCTGGGGCGTATTCACGAAGTTGAAGGAGAACTGACAGAGGCGGTGGAGGCTTATCGAAAGGCTGTCTACTATGAACCGGATACGCTTCTGTACCGAACAGGCCTGGGAGAGGTGTATTACCTGCTTGAGGATTATATCGAAGCCGTCGATCTTCTGTATCCTGCCTTCTCGTCGGGGAACAGGGACCTTCAGCTGATAGTACTGCTTGTAAAAAACCTGACATCCGCCGAGGAGTATCCCGCTGCTCTTGAAGTTGCCGATGCCGGAATGGAAACCTGGGAAACGCAAAGACCGGAGGATCAGCAGAACGAAATAAAGGCGGAAATACTCTTTTATAAATCCTTCACCCTGCTGGTGGGTTTTGAAAACACTGCCGAGGGGCTCTCCGCGCTGCGGGAAAGCATTGATTCAGGATTTGACGATGCGGATAAGCTTGCACTGTTTTACAGGTATCCTGATATTCCCGGTTTTGAAGAGATTCAGGAGCTTCTGGAGGATAAAAAACTGGCGCCGAAGGAGTCTCCGGCGCCGAAGGTTGAACACTAGGTATTCTCAGGAGTTCAGGGCTTTGAGGGTAGCAGAAAGCACCTGTTCGGGGCTGCCGGCTGCATCAATGTCTGTTTTTATACCCTTATCTTTGTAGTAATCGATCAGAGGCTGAGTTTGACGATAATATACCTGGAGACGGTTCTTTATTGCTTCAGGCGCATCGTCCTGGCGGGTGTACAGTTCTCCGCCACAGCTGTCACAAATGCCCTCCTTCCTGGGGGGGGCAAATTTTACATGGTAGGTGGCTCCACAGTTTTTACAGACCCGGCGTCCTGATAAGCGGTCTACAAGCACTTCATCGGCTACGGAAAAATTAACAGCCATCTGAAGCGTCGATATTGTATCCAGGGCCTCAGCCTGGGGTATTGTTCTTGGAAAACCATCAAGAATAAAGCCTTTCCCGGTATCTCCCTGGTTCAGACGCTCCTCAACAAGGGCAACCGTCAAATCGTCGGGAACCAGTTCTCCTGAATCGAGTATGGACTTTACCTTCTTCCCCAGTTCCGACTGGTCTTTTATTGCCTTTCGGAACAGGTCTCCCGTCGAGATATGCGGTATTCCAAGCTCTTCACTGACTTTAACTGCGACAGTTCCCTTTCCGGCCCCGGGGGGACCGAGAAACACTAGATTCATTACTCTTCCTCCGTAGTCACATCTGCCTCTTCACAGGCGCTGCTGCAATAAGGCGTATCCGTATCGGGCAGAAAATAGTTACCGCATGCGGTGCATCGGCGGTATTGTCTGGCACACTCGAGGGAGCAGAACTGATCCATCTGAACCGTCTCTATATCGATGTATTTGCCACAGTTTCTGCACCGATAGTATACAGTACCCGATTGCATGATTCATGGTATCATGCTTGCGGAAATGATGTCATCAGAGTTCGATCTCCGGTGTGCTTTTTTATGAAAAAACTTGTCTATGTCTGTATTTTCCACTATGTTTAAATATGGAGGGTATATGGGTTTCCAGGAGAAATTTAAACAAAGCGTATCAAAAGGCTTGGAGCATTCAAAATCTTTTTTCAGTTCCGCCAAGGATAAGGCAAAGGAACTGGGTGATGTAGGTATCCTCCGCTTCGAAATACATCAGCTGGAAGAAAAGATTAAAAAGCAGGAATTGCAGCTGGGGCACCAGGTCTATGAAATCCTCGCTGTTGAAGGCAAGCAAAGCCTGACAAAACGCAGCGCCGGGATAAAAGAGATTATCGAAGCAATCGAGGATCTGCAGACTCAAGTTACCGGAAAACGTGTCGTCCTGGAGGATGTTGAAGCCCGTGACGATGCAGGGGAGCAGAAAGAGGCTGAAGGTTCTGAAAGCGAGGAAAAACCTGGAATCGGGTAGATTTTCCAGGCTTTGTGATTCTTGATATTTTTCTTCACGTTATGGTTGACACGTTTTGCTTGTAGTGATATAACTGCGATCACGCTGAAGCGACGGGGTGATGAGCTCTGGAGGG